>JBLNDH010000341.1:0-4487 GCA_050261455.1 Bacillota bacterium | reverse complement strand
GGAACGCTGGGCGGATCGTTATCCCAACGCGGGCAAACGCAGCGGCGCCTTCAGCAGCGGTGGATTTGACGGGCCGCCGTATCTGCTGATGAACTTCGAGCCCTCGGTCCTCGACCACGTGTTCACGCTGGCCCACGAGGCGGGGCATTCCATGCACACCTACTATTCGGCCCGGAATCAGCCGTATCAGTATTACAACTACACCATTTTCGTGGCGGAGGTCGCCAGCACCTGCAACGAAATGCTCCTGGCCCAGCACCTGCTGAACAATGCCAAGGACAAGCAGGAGCGGGCCTACCTGATCAACCGGATGATCGACTCGATGCGGGCCACGATTATCCGCCAGACGATGTTTGCCGAGTTTGAGAAGAACATCCATGCCCTGGTGGAGCGGGGCGAGCCGCTGACGGTGGAAACGCTTCGCTCGGAATACCGCAAGCTGCTCGACCAGTACTTTGGCCCGGATTTCGCGATTGACGAGCAGCTCAGCCTGGAGTGCCTGCGCATTCCGCATTTCTATCGCGGGTTCTATGTTTACAAGTACGCCACGGGCATGTCGGCCGCCATCGCGTTGAGCGAACGCATCCTGCATGGGGGGCCGCAAGCGGTGCAGGATTACCGCAACTTCCTCAAGGGCGGCAGTTCGAAGTTCCCGCTGGAGTTGCTGCGTGACGCCGGCGTGGATATGGAAAAACCCGAGGCGGTGGACACGGCCCTGCGGAAATTCGAGCAACTGGTGGATGAGTTGGAGAAGTTGATGCAGTAGGGGAGGAGGGAATAGAAGCGGGCGGACCCAGGGATGAATCCCTGGGCTTGGATGAAGGGGAGAGTTGGGGTGGTGCTGCGCGGAGGGCATGCGGCGTGGTGATTGACAGCCGAGCGGGAAGGTCTATAGTCCGGTTGGCTGGTCTGGCGCAGCAAGAATCGTTGGCAACATGGTCTTACGTGGGTTTCGGACGTGGGCAGCAACTTCATTATTGCTCGTTGTCTGGCGGCGTTAGGAGCGGGTTTGCTGCTTGGTCTGGGGGGCTGCGCTAATGCAAAGCACTATCGCGGGCTGGAGCTGGTGGCGGATCAGCAAGGGACTGTTGTGACGGTTCCCGGCGTGGCACAGACCGAGAACAATGACTGCGGGTATGCTGCCTTGGCCAGCGTGGCCCTCTATCACCATGTGCC
The DNA here is from genome assembly GCA_050261455.1 of Bacillota bacterium. GTDB lineage: Bacteria > Planctomycetota > Phycisphaerae > Tepidisphaerales > Tepidisphaeraceae > JAPLNB01. The sequence goes on along the minus strand of JBLNDH010000341.1, from coordinate 3,311 downwards.
GGCAGAGAAGCTGGCCGCGGGAACCATTCCCGAAAGTTTTAAAGGTCCCCGCCTATCCGCGGACGATCTAATCAAGATGGCGTCCCTGCTCGACCTGATGGCCTTCGGCTACCAGGGCGATGTGGAGGACCTGCGTAAGAACATCGCCAAGGGCCGGCCGGTGCTGGTTCTCCTGGATCATCCGCCGAGGCTCGGCAACTATCCGGGTTTGGAGTGGTACACGGACGTGGCTGCCATGCCGTTCAGCATTCCCCACTGGATGGTGGTGGCGGGCTTCGCAGGTCATGGCGATGTCGTCTTGCACGATCCTCGCAATGGCATGGTCTGCATGTCGGAGCGGGATTTCGTCGAGCTCTGGAAAAAGCGGTCACGCGTGGCGGTGCTGGTGGTGCCGAAGGTGGCCAAGTGAGTGCTGAGTGTGAAGTGCCGAGTCAGGCAGGATCCGCTGTTTGACGAGGTACCAGGGATATTGGAGGTTCATGATGAAGCTGAAGATGGTGGCAGTGATTGCGGCGTTGGCGATTCTGTTCAGCGTGCCGTGCAGCGCTTTGGCGGCGGCGCAGCAGGTCAAGGGGCCCGTGGTGGCGACGTCGGCGGCGGCGCTGAGCGCCGATGAAATGGCCAAGTACGGGCAGATGCAGACCAATGCCCGGCAGACTGGCGTGCTGAAGTCGGAAAAGGGTGGCACGGATGCGACCACGTGGACAATCGTCGGGCTCGTCGCGATCGTGGCGATCGGCGTGGGCCTGGGCGTGGCGATTGCGAATGCCGACTGATCGGGATCGTTGATTGTGGATGAAAAAGGCATTCCTGGGCGCGGCTGCTTCTGGCGGTCACGCCCAGGAATGCGTTGTTTATGGGAATTCAGAACTGTTCCCAGTGGAGCACCTGGGAGAGGGGGCGGCGGGGTTTGGGGTGGGACGGGGCGGATTCGTAGCCGAGCGCCAGCAGTGAGATGACCTTGTAGGTGGAGGGGATGTGAAGCATCTCGGCGAGGGAGGCGCAATAGGGCTTTTTGTCGCCGGCCACCCAGCATGATTGCACGCCCAATGCTGTGGCGGCGATGAGGATATTCTCGGTCGCAGCGCAGCCATCTTCGAGGTAGTACTTGGTGTCCTTGCAGAGGACGACGACGCAGGCCGATGCGGAACCGATGAATCGGCCATAGTCGGCAGTTTCGGCGATGCGCCGGAGCATGGTCCGATCGGTGACGACGACAAATTCCCAAGGCTGCTCGTTGCGGGCGGTCGGCGCACGCCGGCCGGCATCGACGATCTGCTCAAGGACCGCTTTGGGGATCGGTTTGTCAACGAATTCCCGCGTGCTGTGGCGTGTGGCAATGGCGGTTAACGCATCCATGAACAGGCTCCTCCAACGATGATGACGATCGATTGCTCCCGAGCCGCAAATGGCGATCCGCGAGTCGGAGGCAGATTATCTGCATCGGCGAATAGGCAGACAAGCAGGGTGGCCAGGAGGCTCATCCTTTCCCGCTAGTTGATAAAGGGGTTCTTGGCGAGGAGGCCGCGCCGGACTTCCTTTTCGCTGATGGGCTCGACATGGAAATCGCAGAACAGGACATTCCCCTTGCCGCCGTGGCGCAACGCCAAGTCGTCGTCGTGACTGCCATCGGTGCTGGGGCGCGGTATCCATCTCCCATCATTGGGGTACTGTTCTTCGCCCATGATCATCTTCTCGGAAGGTCGCTTCACCTGAGGGAGCTTGAAACGGAAATTCCCACTCTGGTCATTGAAATCGGAGGGATTGACGGCGAACCAGGCGTTCATGGTATAGCTGTAGTGATATCCCCCATAGGTTCGGCCGGCGTCGCGTTGAGGGCGAATGGCGGCTTCGGTGTCTGCCGGGCAACGGAAAGCCTTTTCGAGCCTTTCGGAAGGAGCGAGTGTTCCGGCGTTGGCAGGAAGCTTCACACCCAGGTACTTGGCCAGGGCGCTGGTGTTGATGTTGCGCGGCGGGCTCGATTGCCAATGAATGAAATCGTCGGGGAAGGGCCCATAACTGCCCGAGGCCGGGCGCGGCGTGTACTGCTTGTTGTCGGTTGCGTACATGCTCACGGCGATGCCAATTTGCCTGAGATTGCTGGCGCAATTGGCGGCCGTCATGGCAGTCTTGGCTTTGGAAAGAACGGGCAGGAGGATCCCGATCAGGATAGCGATGATCGCGATGACCACGAGCAATTCGACGAGCGTAAAAGCGAGTGTGCCTCGGCATAGACGCCGAACATGGGAAGATGTGCGTGTCATACCTACCACCTGTTATAAAGCCGAGGAAGCGGGAACTGCTTCCGATGAAATGACGGCCACAGGCACAGACGTGTCGTCGGCTTTATTGTAATCCAGGTGTCAGACCAGTACCAAGGAAATCTGGATCAGTACGAACCATGGATATGGTCATGAATTATGGCACAAAGGGGTGGATTTCGGCTCGGCAGGAGCCTTGCCCTTCCCGACCGGTCGCTACATCGGTGCGACACTCGCTCTAATGGCTGGCGGCCGTCGGAAGGGGCTGGGGCTCGTGGGCGGTGGACGGATCGGCTGTTGGAGTCGCTTTGTGCTTCACGACCAACGACGCGATGATTCCGGCAGCCAGAAGTACGACAATCACGCCCAACGTCACCAGGCTCAGGTGGTCCTTGAGCCAGGCGATTTGTTTGAGGTAATCAACGATGAGCATTTTCACGCCCACGTAACAGAGAATCGCCGCCAGCGAGTACTTCAGGTAGTGGAACATGCCCAGGATCTGCGCCAGGGCAAAATACAATGCCCGCAGCCCGAGAATGGCAAAGACGTTGCTGGTGAAGACGAGGAAGGGATCGGTGGTGATGGCGAAGACGGCCGGGATGGAATCGACGGCGAAGACCACGTCGGTGCTCTCGACTACAACCAGCGTCAGGGCCAGGGGGGTGAACATCCACTTGCCGCGGATGTGAGCCATGAAGTGCTGGCCGTGCAGGTTGTCGGAAATGGGGAAGAAACGGCGGACCAGCCTGACCAGGGGATTCTTTCCCGGATCGGGATCGTTGTCCGGAAAGAGCATCTTGATGCCGGTGAAGACGAGAAAGGCGCCAAAGATGTAGAGGATCCAGCTGAAGCGTTCGATCAGAGCGGTGCCCAGCCCGATCATGGTGCCCCGCATGAGCAGGGCCCCGAGAATGCCCCAATAGAGGACGCGGTGCTGATAGATCGCGGGGATCTTGAAGTAGGCGAAGACCAGAGCCATGACAAAGATATTGTCCATGCTCAAGGACTTCTCCATCAGGTAGCCGGTGAAGAAGAGCGTGGACAATATCT
>JBLNDH010000340.1:0-5259 GCA_050261455.1 Bacillota bacterium | reverse complement strand
GTCGCGCAGCCTGAGAACCCGGGGCCAACCCCCACGCCGGGAACGGAGCGAAGCGACGACCCGGATCTTCCCCCGATTGTAAAACGACCTCTTCGGAAAATCCTTGTGGGGATACTGGTGGGTCCCCTGGCGGCAGTGGTGATGGCGATCGTCCCGCCGGGGCAATGGATAGCCATGATCCCGTGGGGGTTGGCGGCCATCAGTGCCCTCGTGAGCGTCGGGCTATGGCGACGGCTGCGGGAATGGGGCAAGTCGCTGGGGAAACTGGAGCAGGTATTGACGGACGTGCGGGCGGGAGAGGCGCCGATTGATGAGCTATCGGGTGTGCGCGGGCCTTTGGCGCCATTGGTGTGGAGCGTTCAGGAAATCCTGCGGGAACTGCGGCGGCAGAAGGCGGAGCTGGCGGCGGTGGAATTGGAAATCCGCCAGCGTATCGCCCAGCGGACCGACGCCTTGGAACGGATCATTGGTTCGCTACGTCACCAAGCCCATCGGGATCCTCTGACGGGACTATGCAACCGGCGTATGCTCGATGAGCATGTGGGCCAGGTAATCCGAAATGCGAGGGAATCGGGATCGGACCTGTGCCTACTGATGCTCGATTTGGACAATTTCAAAATGCTCAACGATACGCTCGGGCATGCGGCGGGCGACGAGGTTCTTCGAACCATCGGGCAGATTATCCGCTCGACCATCCGGGAGCAGGATCTGGCGTTCCGTTGCGGCGGCGATGAGTTCATGCTGGTGTTGCCGGTAAATGGCCGAGAGGCGGGGCAAAGCCTGGCCCGGCGACTGGTTTCATTGATCGATTCGCTGGGAAAGACCTTGAAGATGCCCAAGCCCTTGGGCGTATCGATCGGCTTGATCAGCCTGTCAGAAGCATCGGACGAGGATTTCCGCACCCTGCTGGCCGAGGCGGATCGACGGCTGTATTCGGTGAAGGCCGAGAGGAAACACGCGGGTGGAGCCAATCGGTCCGCAGCGGCGTAGTGCTCGCCACTCGAACGAGTAACCGGTCGGCTGAAGCGAACCCTACTGACTATCCACCGCGCAAAAACATGCCCACGCTTCCTGCGTGGGCACGGCTGCTCTCGAAGGTTTGGACTAATCGATTTAGTTGTTCACACCATCCTTGACCTTGCCAGGTGCATTCCGTACACGGTTCCGCTTGGTATCGTTGCCCCATTTATCAAACTGGGCCCCTGTCGTCCATTCGACCGCTCCGCCAAACGTGCTGAAAACGGCACCCGCCATTGCACGCACTTTCGGGTCTTGCGGGTTGCTGATCTTCCCACCACCATGCCGCAGCGAAATACTCTCCCACGGGTAATTGGCCGCATCATTGAAGTAATACCCGCCATCTCTCGTTTCGTCCGGTTCCCACATGGCGACATCGTCGGCCTTGAACTGGCTCAGCTTCGTCCAGAGGGGATTCCCTCCGTAGCTGTTAATCGAACCATTAAATGAGTAGCTGGTGAGCAGATGGTATGGCCCATTGGCCTGCCTCCAGTTGTCCTCGGGGTCAAACGGGCAGTGGTAAACCTTGGTGCTCCGGAGGTATTTCCAGAGCGTGCCGGTACGTGGAGTGTTCTTACCAGGAGCTTCATCAATCGCGAAATTTGTGCCCTTACTCGTATCAACAACCCAACTCGGCACATTCATTAGGTTCAACCAGCTACAGAAGGGCAGACCCTGCTTGTTGTCCCCCGCATAGAGCTGCAAAGCCTGCATGATCGTCCGATGGTTGTTCATGCAAACGGTACGGTTGCCGGCTTCTTTAGCACGGCGAAGGGCCGGCAGGAGGACGCCGACAAGGATCGCGATGATCCCGATGACAACCAAAAGCTCCACCAATGTGAATGCTCGACGTTGCTTGCTTTTCATACGCCACTCGCTTTTGAGAAAGGACGATCCAATCAGCTCAGCCCTGGACATGAAGGTCGGAAACCGGCCTCTACTGTCTAGAATCTTAATGCGCAGTGAGCAGACGGTCAACGCAAAACCAGCGTAAGAGTGCTGTTTTCCGCAAATATGTTGGTTGACATGGGTCGCTAGCCAAGTTGCACCTGCGGGAAAGCACAAAGACTCCGGAACACCTTGAACAGATTCAGCTCGACTGGTAAACGAGGACTCCGGCGCCAGGGACAAACCACCGGCAAAGCCCCGGATATGCGTTCGGGCCTGGGCTCCGGCAAGGTGATCCGCCATGCAATTCGTACCCTTCGAGTATCCAAATCCGGCCAGCTACATGGAAAAAGATCTGCTCGATTGCGTGATCATTCGGGATGTCCCCTGTTGAAAAGCCAACGGATGCCGCTAGAATACCCGGCTCGTTTTGATGGAGAATGTGAACGTTATGCCCAGACCCTTCAGCAAGAATAGCGAACGCCGCGAGCGGCAAGAGAAATTCCAGACCTTCAGCCGCCCCAAGGTCAAGGTGACCCGGGTCAGCGCCTCGGGGAAGACGTATGTAGACTATAAGGACACCGAGTCGCTGCGGCGGATGCTGAGCGGCAACGGGAAGATCCTCTCCCGCAAGCGCACGGGTGTGAGCGCGATGGAGCAGCGGATGGTGGCTGCGGCGGTGAAGCGATCCCGGTACATGGCGCTGCTGCCGTACGTTTCGATGGCGTTCTAAGCTCTTATTCAATGCAAATTAAGGATCGCCCGATCCGGAAGTGGTTCGGGCGATCTTTTTTCTGCTGCGCGGGGGGAACCCCGAAGGACCCCAAAGAAACACGAAGGAGAGCCGGGGCGATGCTCGGGTGTCACTGGCGGCTTGCCCGCCAGTGTCTCTCTTCGGAAAACCCGCACTGGCGGCAAGTTGCCAGTAATGCCCATTCGGCAGAAAGTGGGTCCGAAACCGGTTCTACGTTGTGAGCACAGGTGCAGCGCAAAAAGCAGGCCGCCAGGGGAAACCCGGGCGGCCTGGGATGCATACTGGGGAGTATGGATTACTTCTTGGCGCCGAGGACGGCATCCTTGGCGGCCTTGGCAACGCGGAACTTGAGGACCTTCTTCTTCGGAACGGTCACTTCCTTGCCGGCGTTGGGGCCGAAGCGCATGACCATCTTGCGCGAGGGGCGTTCGACAAGGACGAGCTTGCCGATGCCGGGGATGACGAAGGTGTTCTTGGCATTCTTGTAGGCCAATTCCGCCTGGGTGGCCATCACGATGTTCGCCTGCTTCTTGCTGATCCCGGCTGCTTCGGCGAGCTTGGCCGCGATCTCGGACTTGGTCAGGGTCTTTCCAGCTGCTGCTTTAGCCATAGCAAATCTCCTTCTCTGAGAGATGTGAAACCCGCCCAACTCCGAGCGGGTGGAGCCATCGTCGGTTCCAACCGACGGCAACGGACGCTCTCCCAAGGACGCCCGTTGCGAGGCTTCGTGCCCAGCACGACAGCCCCGGGAACGTTCTTTGCCGTTCCACAGACTCAAAAACTAGCGTAAAACAGGGCATATTCAATGCCTTTGTTCAGAAAACATCGGTTTTATCGGGCGTTTTTCTATACTCGAACTGAAAAATCCGCGAAAATCTCGGGAAAATGGTGGGTTGGAGCTCCCGAGAGGGGGAAAAGCCCACGAACTTAGGCTTGAGGGAGCTCAATGGAGGACGGCTTGGAATGCGCCACTCGGATCGGGAAGTCGTCAGACGCTGAATCCGTGGGCGTTGTGGCGCTTCCACTGCTCCAACTCGTCTGCTACAACGCTGGGGAAGGAGGATCCCCATGTCGCGACGTTTGCCTGTGCTGGCGATTGCCGGCGTGCTGATGAGCATTTCAACCAGCTATGCCGCGTCGGAACTGCCGACGATGCCGATGGCGATCGATGCGGATCGTGCGGCCAACACGCGGTGGCTGAACAAACCTGTGCTCGAATCGCGACGGGTGGATGGGATGGAGAACCCGGCGATGTGGAGCCATTCCGGGCCGGGGCAGATGAGTTTTACGACAGAACGCGCCCGGGAGGGAAAGCAGTCGATCCGGCTGGTATCGCGCACAACATTGGACAAGCCTAACGCCGTCACCGGACGACCTTGGGCCGAGGCCAATCTCCGCTGCAAGATCGCCCGGGAAGATTGGACGGCGTACAACCGGATTTCGATCTGGGTCTATCCCACCATGCCCGGCTTCAAGATCGGGACGGTCGTCATCAAGATCCTCAACGATGACAAGGTCCCCGGCATGTGGACGCATGGGCCGATGCATTATGCCCTGGTGAAGCCTGGCCAGTGGAATCAGATTGTCTGGGAGATTCCACATCTGCAGCGGGACAAAGTCACGGCGGTCGAAGTGACATATCGGCTGCAGGGCAATGAGCCCGGGGCGGCGGGCGAGGTGTCGTTTGACTGGGACAAGCTGGAGATTCAGCGCGTCGAGGCGGATCACTTCGAGGGATGGGCGGTGGCGCCCAATCTGATCGCCTTCAGCCACAGCGGATACGAAGCGAATGCCCCGAAGACGGCGATTACGAACCTGGCGACGTGGACTTCGCCGGGGAACGTCTCGGAGTTTCAGCTCATCGACAAGGCCTCCGGCAAGGTCGTCCTGAGCAAGCCGATGGGCAATGTGAAGAGCAGCCTCGGCGAATTCCAGGTCATGGATTTCTCGGAATGCCAAACGCCGGGCGACTATGTACTGCGCGTGGGCAAGACCACGACGCCGGCATTTCGCATCGATCAGGACATCTGGCGTCAGACGATCTGCAAGGCGATCAACTTCTTCTACTGCGAACGATGCGGCGACAAGATCGAGGGCATTCACGAGGTCTGCCATGCGGACTGGCAGGCACGCCATGCGGGAAAGACGCTGGTCATCAATGGCGGCTGGCACGATGCCGGCGACCTATCGCAAGGACTGATCAACACCGGCGAAGCGACCTATGCGATGTTCACGCTGGCGGAAAGCCTCAAAGGAACGGATCCCAAGCTGGCGCAGCGGCTGATTGATGAGGCCAAGTGGGGATTGGCGTGGGTGCACAAAACACGCTTTGGCGATGGCTTCCGCGTGACCTGGGGAACGATGGACTACTGGACCGACAACCAGATCGGCACGAACGACGATACCTTTGCCGAGGTTCGCAACTCGGCAACGGACAATGCCGTCGGAGCGGCGGCGTCGGCAATCGCGGCGCGGTTGCTGAAGGATTCCGATGCGACGCTGGCAACCAAGAGCCTCCAGATCGCACAAGCGGATTGGCAGTTTGCGATGGAGCAGCTGCGGAATCCCAATGTCGAAGCCCTGGGTGCGGCGACACTGGC
>JBLNDH010000339.1:0-5168 GCA_050261455.1 Bacillota bacterium | reverse complement strand
ACCGCCAGCAGCACCTTCCCCAAATTCGATTGCATCGGGTCCATGGTTTCTCCAACCTCCCCTTCTGCTCACTTCACGCCTCCTCACGCATCCTCCCCAACCAACGCCTCCTCCATCTCCTGCTCTGCAACCCCGGCCGACGTCTGCTCAGGCGCCGCTGTCCCCGCCGCCTCCTCCGCGTTAAACAGCGATTGCTGCTTCGCCACCCGTTTGGCCCGCTTGGTGCCCAATCCCACCAATTGCACCGCCCCGGATCCCAGCACACGTTCCAGATCCTGCACCACTGCCTGCGAGGGCTTGATGCCAAAATCCCCGCCCAATTTGATAATCACCGTTCGCCCATCCCTCATCACCACGGAGGCGAAAGTGGGTGTCCGCCCCGCGTGCTGCTTGATCACAGCCTTCAACTCCTCAACCGTCTCCGGCTGGTGCCGTGTGTGGTCCAACTGCATCACCAGCCCCGTCGTCAATCGTGCGATCGAATCCGCGACCGGAATGACCTCGCTGACCACGATGCTTGGCGTCTCCCGCCGCTTGTCCACTTTCCCCTTCATGAACACGATCTGCTCATTGGCAATCGCCCCGGGGTACTTCTCGTTAATCTCGGCGAACGTCTCCGCAAAGCACACGCCATCGATCTTCCCCTCCAGATCTTCCAGCGTGACCATCGCCATCTGCATCCCCGCCGATCGTCCGTTCTTCGTCACCGTCTTCTTGATGCGGGTGAGCATCCCGCCAATGGTCACCTCGCTCCCTTCCGAGCACGCCATGGCGTCCTTCGTCGTGTGCGTGGTGTACCGATCAATTGCGCTCTGATGCTCCGTCAACGGGTGGCTCGTCAGGTAGAACCCCAACAGCTCCTTCTCGAATTTCAACAGCTCCGTATTGGGCAATTCCTCCACGTCCGGCAACGCATCGGCCATGGGCCTCGGTCCCGTCGTCGTCGGCGCCGGCGAGCCAAACATGCTCATCTGTCCCATCCGCCGGTCATTCTGCAACTGCTGCCCCATCTCCACCGCCGCATCAAGCACATGCAGCAGCTGTGCCCGCTTGGCATTCAGTGAAGCAAATGCCCCGCACTTGATCAGCATTTCGATGGTGCTCTTGGTCACCTGCCGCAGATCCACCCGTTCGCAGAAATCATAGATGCTGGTGAACGGTCCCTTCGCGTTTCGCTCGTCGATGATCGCCTGCACCGCCTTCTCGCCCACCCCGCGCACCGCCATCAGCCCAAACCGAATCACTCCTTCGGTCCGCGTCTCCGCCTTCTTCCGCTTTCCGCTGACCGTCTCCGTCACATAGACCGGCGTGAAATCCTTGTCCGAATAATTGACGTCCGGCGGCAAAACCTTTGCCCCCTTACGTCCATCCGGCAGCGGTAACTGCCGGCACTCGTCGATGTACTCCACCACTTTCTCGGTGGACCCCATTTCGTACGTCAGCAGCGCCGACATGTACTCCACGGGGTAGTAGAGCTTCATGTACGCCGTCTGAAACGCCACAAACGCGTAACGCGTCGAGTGCGACTTGTTAAAGCCATACCCGCCGAATTTCAAAATCAGCTCGAAGATTTCCTCGGCCTTCTCCTGCGATACCCCCTTGTCCATCGTCCCCTTGATGAAGGCCGGCCGGAACTTGGCAATCACGTCCACATGCTTCTTGCTGATTGCCTTGATCAACTTGTATGCATTGGCCAGCTCAATGGCCCCGAGCTGGTTGAAGATCTGCATCACCTGTTCCTGGTAGACCATGATCCCATAGGTCTCTTCCAGGAGTTTGTCCATGATCGGGTGGACTTCCGGCACCTTTTCCCGCCCATGCTTGCGGTTGCAGTACAGCGGAATCAGCTCCATCGGGCCCGGGCGATACAACGCGTTGGCGGCGATCAAATCCTCAATTCGGTCCGGCTGCATCTTCATCAACAAATCCTGCATGCCGCCCGATTCAAACTGGAATATGCCCCGCGTCTTCCCCTGACAGAACAGATCCAAGACTCTCTTGTCGGTGATGTCGACCTTCTCAATGTTGATCTTGCCGTCGGAGGTCAGAGGCGTTTGGGGAACCGATCCGCCCCGGGCTTGGCGTGTCTGAAACTCCAGGTCGATGGCTCGGTTCAGGATGGTCAGGGTCCGCAAACCCAGGAAGTCCATCTTCAGCAGTCCGACCTTCTCGGCGATCGGCCCTTCATACTGCGTCAGAATGTTTCCGTCCGAATCCTTGTACAACGGCGCGATGTTGTCGATCGGCTGATCCGAGATGATCACGCCCGCCGCGTGACACCCGGCATTTCGGCACATGCCCTCCAGTTTCTGTGCCAGATCGATCACATTCTTGACCGTCGGATTTGACTTATACAGCTCCGCCAGTTCTGGCGTCGTATCCAACGCCTTCTTCAGCGTCATTCCCGGTGTCCCCGGGATCAGCTTCGTCAGCTTATCAATGTCGGCCAGCGGCACGCCCAGCACCCGGCCCACATCCTTGCATGCCTGCTTTGCCGCCAATGTGCCGAATGTGATGATCTGCGCCACATGCCCGTATTTCTGCCGGACATACTCGATCACCTTCTGCCGCCCGTCCTGGCAGATATCAATATCGATATCGGGCATCTCCGATCGGCTCGGGTCCATGAACCGCTCGAATAGCAGGTTGTATCGCAGCGGATCGACGTTACAGAGTCCCATCAGGAACCCGACCATCGTTCCGACGCCCGAACCCCTGGCGCCCACGGGAATCCCTTGCGACCTCGCGTAGTTGCAGAAATCCCACACGATCAGGAAGTATGAGCAGAAGCTCTTGGAGACGATCACCTTCAGCTCATGCTCCAGGCGAGCGCGAATCTCCGGCTTCACCTCCCGCGACCCATATCGCCACTCCAACCCCAGCTCGCACAGCTGCCGCAGGTATCGCTCATCGTCCTTCATCACCGGAATCGGCTCCCCTGCCGCCGGCGGCTTGAGCAGCGTCGCCGGCAACCCCGGCGGAACGATGTCGTCCCGCAACTTGTCCGTGGGCACCTTGTACACCGGCGCGTATCGCTTGGAAAAATCCAGCTCGATATTGCACATCTGGGCAATGCGAACCGTGTTTTCCAACGCCTCCGGGTAATCCCCCAGCGTCTCGTGCATCTCCTGCGGCGACTTCAAGTACAACTGTGTCGGATACTTCAGCCGATTCTCATCCGTAATCAGTCTTCCCATGCTGATGCAACACAGAATGTCATGTGCATAGTGATCGTCCTTACCGAGAAAATGCACATCATTCGTGGCCACCAGCCCCACCCCGACCTTCTTCGCCAGTTCCGCCAGTTCCGGATTGACCAGGTCCTGTTCTTTGATCCCCTGTCTCTGAACTTCCACAAAGAACCGGTCCGGCCCGAAGATCTCCAGGTACGTCTCCGCCACCTGCTTGGCCGCCTTCATGTCCCGTTTCAGGAACGCCGATGCGATCTCCCCACCCAGGCATGAACTGGTGCAGATCAGCCCCTTGCTGAACTGCCGCAGCACTTCCTTGTCAATTCGCGGCTTGTAGTAAAACCCTTCCCTATACGCGATGCTTCCCAGCTTCAGGAGGTTCTTATACCCCTCGAGATTCTGCGCCAGCAGCAGCAGGTGGTACGCCGCTTCCCCCGCATTCCCCCCGGGCACCGACCGCTCCCGCCGATCTCCCGGCGCCATATACGCCTCGATCCCAATGATTGGCTTAATCCCCTCCTTCTTGCACTCGTTATAAAACTCGATCGCCCCAAACAAACACCCATGGTCCGTGATCGCAATGCTGTCCATCCCCAACGCCTTCACCTGCTTGACCAGGTTGGGCACCTTGCACGCCCCATCCAACAATGAGTAGTGCGTATGAACATGAAGATGGACAAACTGCGGATTGCTCATAGTTCTTCATTCCCCATCAGTCCGGCCGCTCGCTCTTCAACAAAGAAAACACCTTCGCCGGCCGAACCAAACCATCATAGATTCCCCAGCCTGCCCGGCAAGCCAATCTGTTGCCCTCATACCGAACCGCCACGTTCGTGCATTCCTCACTCTCCAGCCAGTCGCCTATATTCCCGCTTCGGTAGGGGGGTCCCATGCCCATGAATGCCCCATCCTTCGCCGCTCGCCTCCAACGCCGCCTCCACCGTTGGTTTCCAGCCCCTCGCCGCCTCTCTGACCCGACCCCCACACGCATTGACTCAGCCGAGCTCAACGGCCTCACCGCCCAAATCCATCGCCACTACCCTGCGGATTGTGCCTTCCACGCCGCCTGGGACCACTTGCACCAGACTTCCCTCGTGCGCACCACCTTTAATTCCCCCCTCTGGCAGCGAGACGGCCTCATGGCGACCTCCCTTCGCCTCATTACCCTCTGGCGTGACTCTTCTCTTCTGGCCGTGTTCCCATTGCACCTGAACTCCCAAGGCTTCCTCGAATCCCCCGGCCCATCCATCAGCGACTACCTCGACCCTTTGCTCCTTACCCCCGATGCCCCCCAGATCTGTTCCACCCTTCTGCACGTGCTAAACACCACCTGGGATGCCGGCGTCCGCGCCGTCACCTTCCGCAATCTCCGCTCCGATTCCCCGTTTCTCACTCTCCTTCAATCCCAAGCCCCCGCATTCGGCTTCTCCTGCATGCAAACGTTAGCCTCCCACGCCTGGCGGATTGCTCTTCCCTCCACGTGGGACGCCTACCTCCAATCGCTCGATCCTCATCAGCGTAAGGAACTCCGCCGCAAGCTGACCAAAGCCCAATCCCACGCCAACGCCCACCTGAGCACTTACGATTCCCGCAATTCCGACTCCTGTCCCCTCTTCGAAATGCTCGATCTCATCGAACGATCCGACCCCTTCAAGCATGACTGGTTCGCCTGCAACGTTCGCCCCCTCCTTACCCGCATCGGCCCCGACCTTCTCCGAACAGGCCTCCTCCGCCTCCACGTTCTCTATCTAAACGATTGCCCTGCCGCCTGCCTCATCGAATTCCCCTCCCCAAAAGGTCCCATGCTCTACAATACCGGCTTCCACCCCACCTTCCGCTCCTGGAGCCCCGGCACCGTCACCTTCGCCCTGGCCATCCAACAGTCCATCCATTCCGCGGCCTCCACCTTCGATCTTCTCCGTGGCTCCGACCCCTACAAACAACATCTCGGCGCCACCCCTCACCCTCTCTACCACC
>JBLNDH010000338.1:0-2542 GCA_050261455.1 Bacillota bacterium | reverse complement strand
GGCGGCCCGAGAGGCGGGGGTGCAACGGGTGATGTTCGCGGCCAGCTCGAGCGCGTATGGGGACAATCCGGTGCCCTGGATTGAGACGATGCCGGTGTTGCCGAAGAGCCCCTATGCGGCGACGAAGGTGGCGGACGAGGCGCTGCTGCGGGCGTATAGCGCCAGCTATGGGCTGGATACGGCGGCGCTGCGCTACTTCAACATCTTCGGCCCGCGGCAGAACGCCAATTCCGCGTATGCGGCAGTGATTGCGGCATTCGCCAAGGCCCTGGTGGCCGGGAAAAACCCGGTGATTTATGGCGATGGGGAGCAGTCGCGCGATTTCACCTTTGTGCACAACGCGGTCCAGGCGAATTTCCTGGCGGCGCGATGTGCCAAGCCCATCGCGGGTGAAGTGATCAATGTCGGAACGGGCGGGCGGATCTCAGTCAATGAACTGGCGAGCCAGATGGCGGGGTGGTTCGGGCGCGAGGATCTGAAGCCGATGTACCAGCCGGAGCGGGCGGGGGATTTGAAGCACTCGTTTGCGGATCTTAAACGCGCGCAAGCGATTCTGGCGTATGCGCCGGTGGTGCCGTTCCAAGCGGGGTTGGAAGTGACGCTGGCGTGGTACAAGACGGTTCTGAAGTAGAAGCTCGGTCCTGCAGGCGATCCTTGAGCCGGAGAAACGGGCGCTCGACCAGCCAGTAGGACATGCAGGCGGCAAGGCCCGCGAACGCGAGGTTCTGCGGAAAGGTGTAGGGAAAACCGCTCTTATTGTGATTTAAGAACATTTGCTGCCAGAGATAGAGGCTGTACGAGCCCACGCCGATCGCCGACAGCGCGCGGCTATTGAGCAACCGACCGACAAGCGAATGGCGATAGCGGATCGCCGCCCACGTCAGCATGCTGATGGCAGCGGCGTTGATCGTGAACGCCAGGCCGACCGCGAACTTTCCCGAGATATTGGACATCCACATCGAGCCCAGGAGCGCCACCCCAGCCAGCCCGAGCAGCGCCGGTCGGGCAGCAAGCACATCGAGACGCTGGCGCCAGAGGACGTCGTGGGCCAGTAGTGCGAGGAAGCACCCGAAAGCGATGCCGTCGAGGCGGGTGAAGGTCCAGAGTTCCGCCATGAGAGTGTATTGCGGAATGGCAGTGAGGATGGCCCAGCGCAAGGCGAAGCCGATCGCGATCACCGCCATGGCGATGCGTCGCGCCGTATCGGGCCGGCCGAATCCCATGACCAGGGGCCAGAGGAGATAGAAATGCTCCTCGATGGACAAGGACCAGGCATGGCCGATCTCCCAGGTGGGGTGGCGGAGGAAGTTGACGGTGTAGGTGAGTGCGGCGGCCCATTGGCGGGAATCCAGCTCGGACTGGCCGATCAGCACCAGCGCCGCGACGGCCAGCAGGAAGCAGGCGTAGGCCGGGACGATCCGCAGGATTCGCCGCCGGTAGAAATGCCGAATGCTCAAGCGTCCGCGGCCATCGATCTCGCGCAGCATGAGGGTGGTGATGAGGAAGCCGCTGAGGACAAAAAAGATCTCGACGCCAACGCCCCCCAGCAGAAAGAACTGCTTGAGCGGCCCGGTAATCGGAAAGCGATGGGTTTGGCAGACATGGGCCAGGAGAACCAGGAGGATGGCGATGCCGCGCAAGCCATCCAACGAGGGAATCCGCCCCTGGAGCAGATACGGCGGAGAATCGTGCCGATCGGCCAGATCGTGCATGGAAGACTCCTTGGAAGCAGCGTCAGGATCAGCAGGCGAATGGGATTTCCCACGGCAGCGCCGTGGGCATTATAGGGGTTTGAGACCGCTATGGGATGTAAAACGCGGAGCGATCACCAATCAACGAGGCGATCGATGCCGAAGCGAAGCCACCATTCGCCTTCGAGACGCGTCAGGAAGCCCTGGCCACAATGGATGGCGTTGAGCAGTTGCTCGTTTCGCGATTGGACGAGCACGCCGAGGCCGGGACAGATGAAGTGGCAGCGCTCGCGGGCCAGGTCGTCCAGGTAATGGGGGTCGAACGGTCCCTCGATGCCCGTGGCCCCGCAGCGTTGCACGTGGGCAAGGAGATGGTCGAGCACGAACCGCGCGCGGGCGGGTTCGGCACCGAGTTGGACAACGTGAGCGACTTGGCCGGGCCGGAGATAGTAGATGCACCACCCTGCGGGCTCGCCGCGGGATTCGCGAACGATGGCGGAGCGCAGCGGGCCAAAGGATGTGGCCTGGGCGGCCTGGCGG
This sequence comes from Bacillota bacterium, assembly GCA_050261455.1. Classification (GTDB taxonomy): domain Bacteria; phylum Planctomycetota; class Phycisphaerae; order Tepidisphaerales; family Tepidisphaeraceae; genus JAPLNB01. The sequence continues at coordinate 311 of JBLNDH010000338.1, read as the reverse complement.
AGAATCCAGGAAAGCGACTCGCGGTCATAGCGCGGGCGGAGGGAATATCGTGCGGAAGAGGCATCGATGCAGGCCAGGAGGTCTTCCACGGAGACGGTTTCGTCGAGGGTGCCCGGCGGGGCGCACACGCGATAGGGGCTGGCGGGCAGACGCGTGATGACGGCGTCGGCCAGTTGGGCGACGGGCCAAATCATTCGGGCCAGGGGACGGAGGGTGCGACGGGTCATGGCCAGGAGCAGCGACGTGGTTGCCGGGCGCAGGGTGCGTTGCCATTCGAGGCAATACAGGCGTACGGTTTGGCCGCCGCAGCG
>JBLNDH010000337.1:0-5792 GCA_050261455.1 Bacillota bacterium | reverse complement strand
AGTCCCGTTGCCTGCGTCGTTGAGTGCAATGCCCAAGCCCACGTTGCGATTGGCTCCCGTGGCCGAGGTGGTAATGCCGCGCCACGGTTTGGCCTCACCGCTCTTCAACCACCGGGTGAGGTCGGCAAGCGTCTGCTGGCGCGTCTCCGCCGAAGCATGGATGACCAGATCACCGTCCATAAGATCTAGAGAGCCGCCGTTGCGGATGGACAGAGCATTCGTGCTAAGGACCGCACCGCCGGAAGCAAGCCGGACGCGGGCTCGACCATCGATCGCGAGCGAATTCAGAGCAATCGGTTCCCCGCTCTTGGGGTTCAGGGTAAGTGCTTCGATGCCGTTGGCGCTGACGAGGGAAGAACCGAAGAGAACTCGGCCAGGCGTGATGGCAAGGTCGTCCTGATCGTCCGTGCCGGTGAACGCAAGCACATCGCGGTTGCCGCCGCCGTTCATGAACAATCCGCCCGCGGGGATCGGATCGCCATTGGCCAGATCAACCACTAAGGCATCGTTGCCGCTCAGGCCGTTGATGGTCAGGGTGTTCAAAGAAGCCAGCGAGTAGGTGGCGAGCGGAGTGCCAGAGGGTTTGAGGCCCTTATAGAGCTTCACCTGGTTGCCGGAACGGATGAGATAGAAGCTGTCGGCCTCACTGGAGCCGGTGACGACGGCATCGGGGTAACTGCTAGGCCGGTAGATCTGGGCGTTGATTGCATTCTCAGTGTCCTGCCAGGCGATGATGCAGTTGCCGCGAGGGTCCATGGCCGTCGCGGCAGCCGTGCCGACCCCGACCACCTTCGCCTCACCAGCCGGCAAGCCGGCAGCATTAAACCGCCGGGTGGTTATCGTGCCCTTGTTGTACCGCTGATACGCGGTCACCACCAGTTCGCCATCGGCATCCATGGCCATAGAACACGCAACGCTGTCGCGAGCACTCCCAGGCGTGCTGCCGACGGGAATGGCTGCACCTTGGACCTGGCCGGCCGCGTTGAATCGCTGGGCATAGGTCGTGCACTGCCCCATGGGATACTCCGTGGTCCAAACGATGGCGAAGTCGCCGTTGGGTTGCATGGCAATCCCATCGGCCAGTGCATCGGCCCGTTGGACCCCCGATGGTCCGCTGCCAACGGCAAATTCGCCGGTTATGGGCGTGCCAGCCGCGCTGTATAGCCGGGCGTAGACTTCGTACCGAGAATCGCCAGCATCCCAATTTGACCAAGTCACCGCGAAGTTGCCCTCGGCATCCATCGCCACGTGCGACCCGCCTTGGTCGGAGCGGGTGAAGGTGTTCACGTGGAACTCGTCGCCCTGCGGCACCCCGTTGGCATCAAAACGCCGACCATAGACCCCTTCAAACTCATCGCCAGGGTGATCATCGGCGTCCCATACAGCGACGAAATCGCCATCGGCGTCCATCGCCACAGAAACACAGAGTTCAGGCACATTCGTTGCCGTATTGACGCGGAATTCGCCTCCCTGAGGCTGGCCCTTGGAGTCGTAGCGCTGGGCATAGATCTCATTGCCATAGTAAACGCCCGTCTGATCCACCCACGCGATAACGAACTCGCCGTTGGCATCCATAGCCACCGCCGGACGCTCCTGGTCGCCCTTGGTCGTCGTGTTCACACGGAACGCAGGGCCTGATGCCGTTCCATCCGCATGATAGAGGCGGGCAAAGACATCACGGCCACTCCCGGTCACGAATTGCTCCCACGCCACCACGAAATTGCCATCCGCATCTGCGGCAACCACCAGATTTCCCCAAGTGGCATCCCACGACCCAGCATCAGGGTTGACGATAATGGCATCGCCACTGGGGGCAAAGTCTGTAGTGCTGACCAACAGGCGGCTGCCAAAGTCAACGGCAGAGATCGTCTGGCCCAGCGGGACGTTCATGCTCTGCGGAACTGGGGCCACCCACCCGCTGCGGGGTAGCTGGGTAATGGTTTGTGTACCCGGGCGCAGCCCGCAAAGGACATACGTTCCGTCCTGATTGCTGGTGGTGGAGGGCTCGGTGGGGTCCAGGGCGCCGTCGTTGTCTTCATCGCAGAAGATGATCCAACTCCCCGAGCCAACTTCGCCGCCATCACGCACCCCATCCGCATCGGCATCGACGTAAACCGCGCCAGTAATTGTCGCGGCGGCGGCCAGTCCGATATCAAAGACCGTCTCATTTCCAGATACCGGAACAAACAAATCGCTGCGCCCATCTGCCGCGTTCAAGTCGCTGTCGATCAGATCGTCAGTACCGTTGTGGGGGGCGGGAATACATGTCCCCTCGGGCCGAGTGACCTGAAGGTAGTACGACTGCCCAGGAAGCACCTGGAAGCTGTACCGGCCATCGGCATCGCTCATGGCCGAGGCTACGGGCAGCCCGGCCGGGGTATAAAGGGCCATCTGGATGCCATCGCGACTGGTCTCACCCTCGTCCTGTAGGCCGTTACCATTGGCATCGTCCCAGATGCGCCCGCGTACGATTGCGGGATCGTTCGTGGCCTCAAAACGCTGGGCATAAACGGAGCGATTCACGTTAGCCTGGCCGTAGCTCTGCCAGGCAATGACCGCATCGCCATCGGCGTCCATGGCTATGGCCGGATTCTGCTGGCGGCCAATCGTGTACGTGTTAACTCGCTGCTCTTCGCCGGCAGGGTCGCCCGCGGCATCGAATCGCCGGGCATAGACGCCATCTTCGTTGCCATCCTGGACCCCACTGGTCCAGGCAATCAGGAATCCTCCGGCGTTATCCATAGCGATGGACGGGTTGGTCTGGTTGCCGGTGGTAAACGTGTTGACGGCCAACTCCGCACCGACGGGTGCACCCGCGGAATCATAAACCCGGGCAAAGATGTCCCAGGAGTTGTAATAATAATCGGTCGGCATCCACCCGTCGCCACTGAACCAGGTGACAGCAAATGCGCCCGAGTTGTTCATGGCAATCTGTGGAGCCAAGATTCCGGAGTTCGGACGGCTGGATGTGAACTGCACGTCCGGCCCCATAAGCGATCCATCCGCCCGATACCTTCGCGCCGTTAGCCCGAAGTTTATCCCATAGCCCGTAGGCGAAGCAGTGGACCATGTCCAGGCAAAGGCGCAGTCACCTGCAGAGTCCATGGACAGCGAAATCGGGCCCTCCGCTTGGCCGACCAGGAACTCGTTCCCCTTGGGAAGGCCATCGGCACCGTAGGATCGGGCTCGCACATCGCCATAGCCAAAGCCCGAGTCGGCCCAGCCAACGACAAAATCCCCAGCATCATCCATGGCCACGGCAGGCGACGATCCACAGTGCAAAGCCGATTGGTTTACGTGAATGGCCGCCCCCTGTGGCAAGCCGGAGGCATTGTATCGGCGAGCGTAAATGTTGCTAGCATCCTGACCAGAACGACTTTGGGACCAGGCAACGACAAAGTCGCCAACGGCGTCCATGGCGACGCGCACGGTCCCCGGCTCAAATGTCGAGGTACTGGCGATGTTGAGGATCTCGCCTTGACGCTGCCCATCGGCACTGAACCGCTGAGCAAGAATGCTGGTCTGTTGATCCAAGGACTCGCTGGCGGAGAGCCAGATAGCCACGTAATCGCCATCCTGGTCCATGGCGACAGTGGGGGCCCAGGCGTCATTATGGGCGGGGCTGACGAGAGACTCGGTGCCTACCGGACATACCGCCGTCAGGAGCGTGCGAGGCTCGAGCGATTCGACCAGAACCCGGGACATCACCTTAGGCGCAGCGGCCTCGCAGGCGTTACGCAGAATACGCCGTGTCTGCCGATGATCCAATCCACCCTGAGCCTTCGTTGTACCCACCATATGCGCTCCTTGATCACCGAATATGAGATCGCCCCGGGGTATGCGGGCGGGCCTATGAGTAGGAAGAGCCCCTTTTTATCCACACCCCAAGCATAATTCTAATATACCCCAATCGACCAGCCGGGGCGAGCAAAAATGCCGAGATTCCACCCGGTGACCGATAACGTAAGTCGCGATATCGTAGCGGATTATTAGGATGAGAACGATCCTGTATAGGCAATTCATAGGCCTACTCTAGACCACCGACACAGCCGCACAGTGGAGAGCGGGGATTGACCTTGAATTCAGTGGCTCCCATATTCGCCTAGAGCGTGTTCTGAACTTTGACCTGCTGGGCGCAGTACAGCTTGGATGGCGAGGCAGCCTTACCCCAGCGATGTGACGGACGAGGAGTGGGCCTTTGTGGCCCCATACCTGACCCTGATGAGCGAGGAGGCCCCCCAACGGGAGCACGACCTGCGGGAGGTTTTCAACGGCCTGCGTTGGATTGTCCGCACCGGCTCGGCCTGGCGTTACCTGCCCCACGACCTGCCCCCCTGGTCCGCCGTCTATCAGCAGGGCCAACGCTGGCTGGCTTCGGGCGTCTTCGAGGCGATGGCCCAGGATCTGCGCCAGCTGCTGCGGATACGGGTGGGTCGGGATCCGCAGCCCACGGCCGCGATCTTCGACAGCCATACCCTCCAGAGCACGCCGGAGAGCGGGGCTCGGGCCGGCTATGACGGAGCCAAGCGTCGCCAGGGCAGCAAGGTGCATGCGGCCGTGGACACCTTGGGGCACCTGTTGGCCCTGCATGTGACGGCGGCCAACCAGCAGGAGCGGGCGCAGGTCGGCAAACTGGCCAAGGACGTGCAGGAGGCGACGGGCGAGTCGGTGGAACTGGCCTTCGTGGACCAAGGCTACACGGGCGAGAAACCCGCGGCCGCAGCGGCGAAGAAAGGCATCGAGCTGGCGGTGGTGAAACTGCCGGAGGCCAAGCAGGGGTTTGTGCTGTTGCCGCGGCGGTGGGTGGTGGAGCGATCGTTTGCCTGGGCGGCGCGGTTCCGCAGGCTGGCCCGGGACTACGAGCAGCTGGCATCGACGCTGGCCGGCTACCACGTCCTGGCATTCGTCTGCGTCATGCTGGCTCGACTGATGGGAATAGGCGAAAGTGCATAACACGCTCTAAGCGAATGCAGTCCAAAGGCAAGACTCAAGTCGATGTGATGTTCCGGGCGTTTTCAGACCGGACGCGGCTACGCATCCTGCACCTGCTGCAAGGGGGCGAACTGTGCGTTTGCAGGCTGGTGGAGATCCTTGGCGTGCCGCAGCCAACGGCATGGCGCCACCTGGCGTATCTGCGGAAGGCGGGATTGGTACTGGCGCGTACAGTGAATCACGGATGCGGGTATGCGGAAGTTGACGATTCTCTTTCTTTGCACCGGCAACTCTTGCCGGAGCCAGATGGCCGAGGCCAGGGTAGACATTCCCGGTCATCGCTCCAAGAGCATAGCCAACGTCAAGGATGTACCGCTCGATTACGTCGTGACCGTGTGCGGCCACAAGAGCGAATCTTTTCCGGCGTTTGTGCTCCCCCGCCTCTCGATTCACAACGTCAGCTAATTGCCGCATTGCCGAAGATGGCGACGTCCATCACCTGTCCACTGGTCACGGCAATCCCGTACACCGCATCGGTGGGCAACGTTTGCCGCCAGCCTGCGGGCAGGATTTCGCGAACCGCATAATGGCCCGGCGCCACGGCATTGAACTGGAAATAGCCCTTGCGGTTGGTCGTGGCCAGCAACTCGCCCGAGTCCCACTGATCATTGTCATTCAGATCCAGGAAGACCTGCCGCCCCCTCAAGCCCACCTCGCGCCGATCCCACTGGCCATCGGCGTTAATATCTTTGAAGACATAGCCGGTGATGGCGGCGTTCTGCGTGTTTCCGAAATCGGTCCGACGCACCGACCGCCCGGCCGACACCCTCACACTGGAGGAACCCGACGCCGGGGTGGTC
>JBLNDH010000336.1:0-5550 GCA_050261455.1 Bacillota bacterium | reverse complement strand
ATGGGGGATGAACCAGCTGATGAGGAAGGTGAGGGATTGGGTTTGGCCGGGGGCCAGGGTGACGCTGGAGGCGACAGCGCCGCACTGCTTGCCGCCGATGGGATAGGAGACGGCATCGGGGCCGGTGAGCTGGCCGTCGGCGGTGAGATCGGTGAGGAAAGAATCTTCGGATTCCCAGGCGGCGGTGGCGGTGGCGTGGGGATCGAAGGCGGTGAGGGAGATGTCGCCACGGTGGGGATCGTCGGGGAGGATGGTGGCGAACTTTTCGGGGGGGAGGTTGGAAAAGTGGATGTAATCGACGTTGATATGACCCCAGCCGCCGGATTCTCTATCGACGATTTCGATCTTCGCTTCGCGGCCGATGAATTCGGAGAGATCCCAGAAATCGGGGGCGAGTTGTTCCTGGTCGTGGCCGGTGGCGGTGCGAACGGGTTTGCCATCGATCAGGAGGTTCATGCAGGTGCGGGAGGCGTGACTGCCGCCGCCGATGAGGAAGCAGAGATAGGGCTCGGTGATCTTGAAGGGCTTGGAGGTGAGGGTGCCTTGGGGGCGATCGTCGGGACGGAAGGTGTTGATGAAGTATTTGCCATGCCAGCCGGAGACGGGCTGCTGGGAGCCGAACTTTCCAGTGGCAGGGGAGGGGCCGAAGGCGTCGCCGGTGACGGTCCAGTTGGAATAGGTGCCGTCTTCGAAATCCTCGAAGACGATGACCCGGCGGGCTTCGGCGGGTTGGGTGGGCGGCGCTTCGATGAGCTTCATGCGAACCGAAGTGAGCTTGGAATCGCGGACGACGGTGTTGCGGGAGAGGTACTGAGTGTTTCCTTTGCGATCGATGCAGATGGGGTTTTGCTGGTGGCCGGCGATGGAAACGTCGGCGGGGACGTTCGCTGTGTTCTTGACGGTGAAACGCACGATGGTGACCGGCATGGCGGAGTCACGGGCGTTGAGGGGGATGAAGGGGGAGAAGACTTCGCTGGTGACCTCGACCGGCAGGGGGGCTTTGTCGCGGGTTTTGTAGTGGATTTCGGCGATGGGGTATTCGCCGATGAACTCGATGGCATCGAAATCGTCCTGGGAGAGTCTGCGGACGAGAGGCTGGGCATTTGGGGTTTTTACGCGGAGGGTGAAGCCCTGGGCGAAGGGGGCGGCAGGGCGGTAGGTGAGATAGCACTTGTCGCCGTAGCCGGTGTTGGGGGCGTTGTTGAAGACCCACCATTGGGCGAGGCTGCCGTCGCCGCGGACGTAGAGTTGACCGGCGGCAACGCCGCCGCAGGGCATGCCAATAGTGGTCAGTTCCTGGCCGCGGTAGATCTTACGCTGGCCGCGATCGAAGAGGGATTTGAACCATTGGTTGGTGGGCTTGGGGCCTGGGGGATCGATGGGGGCGGCGGCGAGAGACGCGGTGGAGAGGAGTGAGCCGAGGATGACGGTGGGTTCGGTGACAGTGTCGAGGATCTTGATGTTGGGCATGGTCTGCTCTCCCGCGGCTGAATCGATGAGAAGTAAGGAGCTAAACCTGGGTCAAAGGACAGCTTCAGAAATCGGCTCCCGCCCCGCTGCGCGGGGCTTTACAAGGATGCATGGGCGAGCCGCCCATGCCACGTTGCTGCATTATTGGTTGGCTTTGATGTCGAAGCAGTAGAGGTTGTTGTCGTAGCGAAGGTAGAGGCGGCCGCCGATGATGACGGGGTGGGCCCAGCTGGGGCCGTCGCCTTCGACCTGGAATTGGCCTTTCATTTGGAGACCCTGGGGCGAGAAAGATGCCAGGCCGATGATGCCTTTCTCCTCGCTGAAGAGGTAGAGCATGCCATCGGCGTAGGTGATGGAGCCTTTGCCGACGGCGCGTTCGTTCCACTTGCGCTGGCCGGTCTTCAGGTCGAGACATGCCCAGCCGCCTTCGTGGTTTCCGTAGATGTAGCCATCGTGGATGATGTAGCCGCCGTGATGGCAGACCATCTGCTTGGTGGTCCAGGCGACATCGGCGGTGATCTTGCCGGTTACCTTTTTGAGTTTCATGCAGATGCCACCTTTGCCGTAGCCATTGGCCCAGAAGACGTAGCCATCGGCGTAGGCGGGGGTGGGGCAGTTGGCGACGTTGTCCTTGCACCAGGGATTGGACCAGAGGGCCTGGCCGGTGCGGGCATCGAAGCAGACCAGGCCGCCACCGGTGCCGGCGATGAGCAGGGGGGTATCTTCGAAGGTAATGGGGAGGATGGAGCCATAGTGGGCGGAGCCATCAAATCCGGTGCTCATCCAGACGGTCTTGCCGGTGTTCTTATCGAGGGCGACGATGCAGTTCTTGCCGCCGGGGGTGACCAGGGCGAGGTCGTCTTGGATGAGGACGGATTCGGCATAGCCCCAGCCATGGACCTTGCCGCCGAACTCGCTCATTTGGCGGGTCCATTGTTTCTGGCCGGTTTTGGCATCGAAGCAACCGATTCGGCCATGGGCGGAGATGACGTAGAGCTTGCCATGGTCGATGGTGGGGGTGGAACGGGCGCCGGGGACGTTGTCCCAGGCTTTGTCGAACTCGGCGACCCATTGGACCTTGCCATTCATGTCCAGCGCGAAGATGTTGAGGATTTTGTCGTCGGTGTCGCCGGTCGTGTAGATCATGCCATCGCTGATGGCGACGGTGGAGAAGCCTTTGCCGATGCCTTTAAGGTGCCAGAGCTGCTTGGGACCTTCGGCGGGCCATTGTTTGAGGAGCCCGGTGTCGGGGGATTTGGCGTCGAGGGTGGGGCCATGCCAGGTGGCCCATTCGGTTGGCGGGGCAGCGTGAGCGGCTGTGGACAGCGACAAAGCCAGACCGGCGAATGCTCCAAGACCCAACCACATGCGTGACATGGCCTGCTCCTTCGGATGAGGGCTGAATAAGCGTACTCTGTTTGTCGTACTGTCGAAAGTTGCGCCTGTTGTGTGGCGGTGGCAGCGGGTGTCGCCAGACGGGCGGCTTCGTGACAATTGTCTCCTGGCTCGCTACATTGCCACGCTTGGAACTGGGTTCAAATCCCGAGTCTGCCGAGGTGTTGTTGTCGAGTTGGAGCGGATTTGGGGCTTGTTCCTGGTACGGTACGGAAAGGGAAAGGAGCCTTGCATGTCCCGGAAAGTCTGCCCTGTGGTAGTCGCAGCGATGGCTTTGGCCGTCCAGGCACGGGCCGACGACACTACTCCCCTGAAGCTGGCCGAGGGGACTCCCCAGGAGCAGAGCGTCTACGCGCTGCCAACCCCGACGACCGAAGAACAGGGAGTCAACGCGGGCGGCGCGAATCTCGATATCAAGGTCACGTATTTGACCGATTACATTTTCCGCGGGGTCAATGTTGGCGAAGCGTTGAACGCGGGTCGCAACGTCCAGAATACCAATTTCCAGTTTGATGGCACGCTGGGGTGGAACCTGGGCAAGCTGCCGCATCCGTTCATCGGGATTTTCACCAACGTTCTGGCGTCCGATCCGGTCTCCAATTTCCAGGAGGTTCGGCCGTTCCTTGGCGCCGAGTGGCGGATTCGTCCGCTGATCATTGGGGGCGGGGCGAACCTGTACACTTATCCCGACCGTGGCGATCTGGATACGAGTGAAGTATGGGGCAAGGTGACGTTCGATGATTCGACCGTTTTCCATACCGACGAGCCGATCCTGTCGCCGTACATCTATGGCGCGTATGACTACGATTTGTACAACGGCTGGTACTTGGAAGCGGGTGTTTCCCACGACTTCGCCATCGAGAAGACGGGGCTGACGATTACCGCGGTAGCCGATATCGCCTATGTGGCGAGCCATGGTTTCTTTGCGGGCTCGACCGGGGAAGACACCGGTTTCCAGCATTACGACCTTGGCCTGATCGGGCGATACTCGCTCAATCAACTGCTGAATATCCCGCAGCGCTATGGCCATTGGAGCTTGAACGGTTACCTGTTCTACACCGATGCCCTGAGCGACGAGCTTCGCGCAGATAACACGATCTGGGGTGGCGTTGGGATTCAGTTCACTTACTAGACGATCGGAAAACAAGAACGCGGGACCTGCCATCCGGCAGGTCCCGCGTTTTTTGTCGGTGATTCTTTGTTGGTGGAAGTCGGTGGCTATTTCCGGGCGAGTCCGCGTTTAGCCGTGGCGTGGGCGAGACGCCTCTGCCGTTCCTGAAGGGCCTTTTCATTCGTCGGATGCATGGCCAGGGCCTCGGCGTACTCCGCCTCGGCCTCGCGGATATCGATATCCTGGGCGGGGGTGGCTTCACTGGTGAGGATGGTCAGGCGGTTGTCTTTCATCTGGGCGATGCCGCCATCGACGAGGAAATAATGCTTCTGTTCGCCGGCTTGATCCAGACGCAGGACGCCGACGCCAAGTTTGACCAGCAACGGAGCCCGGTCTGTGAGAACACCGATCAACCCATCATGGGCCGGCAGGATGGCCTGGGAAATCGTTCCTTCAAATGCCTGATGCTCCGGGGTCACCACTGTGCATTGAAAAGCCATATCAAGCTCCTGCGTTACCGCTCCGGTGGCCGGTGAACCAAGTCTTGTGCCAAGCTGCATCTCTGGAGTGAACCGGGCCTCCAGAGGACATCCAACCATGCCAATTTAGGGTGTGGCCGCCGCCGCGTCAATTTGCCGATCTTCTTTCAGATTCCGCGGCTTACGGGTGGCACGCCGGGATGCGTTGGATATAATAGGACCGAGTAATGGATCTCGGCCACCGCGCCCTGCTGCGCGGTGGTCGTATTTTTGGGACCTGCTGTACTTTTATAGGAGAGCTAATTCATGCAGTTGGTGAGCCCCGAGGAAAAGGCCGCCCTGGAGAAGAAGCGCGAAGAGCTCTACAAGGCCCAGGTGGAGGTCCAGGAACGGATTCGTAAAGCTGCCGCTCTTGGTGATCTGTCGGAGAATGCCGAGTATCATTTCGCCAAGGAGGAGAATCGCAATATTCAGCGTCAGATTGCCGAGATGGAGGCCAAGCTCAAGAACATCGCGGTGGTCTCCAGTGACGATGTGCCGGATGACATGGTCTACCTGGGGCATACGGTCAAGCTGCTGGACTTGAGCGATGACAGCGAGCAGTTGGTGCGTTTGGTCGGGGAGGCGCAGCCGCCTTCAGCGGACAGCGATATCCTGCCGGTCTCATCGAGCAGTCCCATGGGGGAAGCGCTGATGAAGTCGCGGGTTGGCGATACGGTGCGTGTGAAGGCGCCCCGAGGGACGATGGAATTCAAGGTTCTGGAAATCGTGCAATAGGGCGGGTGTAAACCAAGATAGTGTCCGGGGCGAGGCTTGCCTCGCCCTGTTTGTTGCGCTGGGTGCCTGTTGAAACGTTGGCGGTGAGTAGACGAGCCCGGTATCGGGCGGGTGGCCGGTTCAGCTCGACTGGTGGATGGACCCATCTGCCTGGAGCGGATGGATTGCGGGGGCGTATGTGAGGAATAGAGGGTTATGGGGCGTCTGCGAGTGACAGGGTTGGTTCGCACTGCCGATCGGCTTCGCCGGGATTTGGGGCAGGCCATGACGCCACGGAAACGAGACGAGTGGCGGACGCTGGTGACGGCGATGCTGACG
>JBLNDH010000335.1:0-11009 GCA_050261455.1 Bacillota bacterium | reverse complement strand
CTAGCGGGGCAGTCGGATCCGTCGGATCTAATTATCTATTCGTTTCTTCAGCTCGGCAGTCAATCACCACGCCGAACCAAGCTCACTACACCACGCCTTCACGCTCAAGCAGCCGGAGCGGGAGCGGGAGCAGCGCTCTCCTTCTCCTTGGCCTTCTCCTCGACGGTCTTGAGGATCGCAGCCATCTTGCCGGCCTGACCCTTGAGGATCCCACCGAGTTTCCGCCCAGGCGAAAGGATCGCAGCAACCAGCGAGCTGATTGCTTCCTCGCGAGTCGGCAACTTGCTCACCTGCTTCACACCAGCTTCGCCGGCGTACACTTCGCCATCGAAGAAGACACCGCGCAGCTCCAGGTTTTCGTTCGTCTTCTTCTGCTCCAGGAGCAGCCGGGCGATCGCGGATACGCTAGCCTTGCCAAACACCAGTGCGCTCGGCCCATCCAGAAGCTGATCAAAACCCTTCAGCTTCCCTTCGCTCAACGATCGCTTGGCCAGCGAATTCTTCACCACCATCATTCGGCAGCCCGCATCGTGCAGCTTGCGGCGGATCTGGTTGTTCTTCGTCGCGCTAATCCCACGCGGATTGATCACCGCCACGCTGTCAATGTCCTTCAAGCGGCCGACCAGATCCCGCATGATCAGGTTCTTTACGTACTTGCTCATGATTCACCTACCAGTGTCATTTGTCCTGAAGTTATTTGTCACTTGCGACGACAAACAACCACTAGCGAACATCCACAGGCACCGCGGGAGTCATAGTCCCCTTCAAGATCGCCTTCTTGAAGTATTGACCTTTACTCGTCGCCGGCTTCATACGTCGAAGCTGACCAATCATCGCATTGACGTTGTCAACCAGCTTTTGCTTATCGAAGCCCTGCTTACCAACCACCACGTGAACGTTTCCCCCCGCATCATTGCGATATTCGACCTTACCGGCCGCATACTCGCGGATCGCGGTTTCCAGATCGTTCGTGACCGTCCCGGCCTTCGGCGACGGCATCAAACCCTTGGGACCGAGCACCTTACCCAGGCGGCCCACGAAACGCATCATGTCCGGCGTCGCGATCGCAACATCAAAGTCGCTGAAGTTCTCCTTCTCGATCGCCGCCACCAGCTCCTGCCCACCGGCGCGAATCGCACCCGTGGCCAGCGCCTTCTCGGCCAAGTGATCCGGGCAGAACGCAACCACTCGCTTCGTCTTGCCCACACCATGCGGCAGCGAAATCGAGCCCCGGATCATCTGATCCGCCTGCTTCGCGTCAATTCCGAGGGAAACAATCAACTCAACCGTCTGATCAAACTTCGTCGCCTTAAACGACTTGACGACGTCGACGGCCTGCTCCACGGTTACCGCAGCCGCGGGAACCTTCTTCGCATCTTCCGTGTACCGTTTGGATCGCTCGAGAGTAACAGGCATGTCCTCTTTCGCTCCTGAGACGGATTACCAGCTTCCGTCTAAAGCTCCCACTGTTGCAGCCCGTGGTCCGGCTTCAACCATCTTCGCTCGCCTAGCCACAAGCAGCTAGCCATTAGCAACCAGCTGCCAGCACCTAGCTACTACCCTTCAACAGTGATGCCCATGCTGCGGGCCGTGCCCGCAATCACCTTCGCCGCCGCATCCAGATCGAAGGAATTCATGTCCTTCACCTTCTGCTTAGCGAGCTCTTTGCACTGGGCCATCGTGACAGTGCCGATCTTGTTCTTGTTCGGCTCACCACTGCCCTTCTCGGCCTTCACCAATTCCTTCAACAGCACGCTCGCGGGTGGGCTCTTGACCTCGAACGAGAAGCTGCGGTCCTTGTAGACCGTCACCACCACGCCGACCACCTTGCCCTTCAGGGCGGCGGTCGCCGCGTTGAACTGCTGAATGAACTGCCCCGGGTTCACACCGTGCTGGCCGAGCGCCGGCCCGATCGGGGGCGCCGGCGTAGCGGTTCCACCGGGGGCCTGAAGCTTGAACTGTACTTGGATCTCTTTCTTCGCCATAGCTCAACCACTCACTTCGCTTGTTACCGGGACAATTAAGCCCTCGGCTCATCAATAATCGTCACATCGATATGCCGCCGCCCACTGGACGGAGGCATCTCGGCTTCGACCGGTTGCTCCCTCTCCACTACGGGTTCCGCCCTACCGGCTACAGCCATCAGCACCCGATATACGGGCACCGTCAACACCAAAAGGGCGAGGAGACTAACAAGAAAAGCCAGGATTGACAAGCCCAACAACACAATTCCTGGCGTCGCCACAATCAACAGCAACAGCCGCGCCCACGCCGGCAGCTGCCGGAATGACCCACGGACGCTCTCAAAACGGCCGTAATACTCTAGGAGTTTAAACAACTTCGCGGCCTTATGTCCTTATACCTTCTCAATTTGCCAGTGCTCAAGCTCCAGCGGCGTCGGCCGGCCGAAGATCGTCGTGATGATCCGAACCGTCCCCTTGTCCGGAATGATTTCGTCCACTTCGCCTTCGAAATTCACGAAGGCACCATCCACCACCTTGATCTTGTCGCCCTTCTTGTATTCCGTCTTCAGCGTAGCTGATTCCGCCGGGCGCTCCGCCTCTTCCAGCATCTTCGCTTGGTCCTTCGGAGCCATCGGCGTCGGTTTGCCATTCGAACCGATGAAGTCCCCAACCCCTTCAGTCTCCTTGATCATGAACCAGACCCTATCCGGAATACGCCCATCCTTGTCCAGTTCAAGCTCAATAAACACATATCCAGGGTACAGCTTCCGATCGCTCTCGCGGCGAACGCCCGCCTTCTGCGTCCGAACCCGCTCCGTGGGGACCAGAATCCGCCCAACGTGCTGCTCCAGGCCCTCAATCTTGACCTTACGGGCAAGCTTCTCCCGGACCTGGTCCTCCTTATTGCTCGCGACTCGAAGCACGAAGAATTGCATAATGCTGTCCCGCGTCTCACTCAGGCAAACGGCCCGGTCTTCAAGACCTTGATTAAGAAGAAGAAATACCCGAAGACCACGTCAATTACGAATAGAGCCGCGGCGATCAGGAACATGAAAAGAATTACAACCTTGGTCGAGCCCATCAGTTCCTTCCGGCTCGTCCAGTTGACCTTCTTCATCTCGCTTTCCGTGGCAATCAGAAAATCCACCACGGACGGCTTGTTCAGATACCACCACAGAAGCAGCGCCGATACCAGCGACAGCGCCCCAACGATCGCCAACTTCACCACGGGGAACCCGGCAACAGCGACGCCGTTCACCATCTTCGTGTCCAGCGCCGTACGGGTGGCCAAGGCTACGAACACGAACCGAGCCACCAGCGCCAGCACCATCAACGCGCCTATTACCGTCCCCATGCGGGTCCAGTATCCCTGCCCAGGCTTGTAGATGCTGAAAAAGCCGCCTCTGCCCGCAGCTGCCGGCGTTGTCGCGCGGACCTGAACCTCAGAGGCCTCCGAGCGTTCGTCCACTTCTTCCTCGCGACGCTCGCCCTGACCCTCACCAGGCCGACCTTCGCCAGCCACCGGTTCGTTTCCTTCGTCACCCTTGGTCACAACGCCCATATCCTATTCCTAGTGCGATGCCTCGATGAATTTCCTCTGCTTCCCCGGCACTTTGAACGCCGGACGCGAGTGCTCGGCACCGCATCCTACAAAACACACGCCAGGAGAGAATCGAACTCCCAACCTGCCGCTTTGGAGACGGCTGCTCTACCAATTGAGCTACTGGCGTATCATGATTCTGGATCCCCGGATTCCCAACCCGCCGCATCCACTCAAGCGGCCGAGCTCAATCGGGAACCGCGAATCCAAAACCAAAATTGCTTACTTCCGCTTCACCTTATGCAAGGTGTGCGTGCGCTCACGCGGGCAGTACTTCTTCAGTTCAACCTTCTGCGGCCCGCCGGCAATCTTGATCTCCGTTCGGTAGTTCAAGTCATTGCACGAGGTGCACTGCATCCAGACGTTTTCTCGATTTTCTTTTGCCATCCCGAAACTCCCTACGTCGGAGTTCGCCAGCAGGGCTGAGGATTGAGCTAATCTCAATCCTCAGCCCCACCGCTTCACTAATCTATATTACGCGTCTGGCCTGGCTATGCCAGAATCTTCGTCACAACACCCGAACCGACCGTCCGCCCGCCTTCGCGGACAGCGAAACGCAGCTTCTCTTCCATGGCGATCGCGGACTGAAGATCCACTTCGATCGTCACATTGTCACCAGGCATCACCATTTCGGCGCCACCCAGCAATTTCATGCTGCCGGTCACATCCGTGGTGCGGAAGTAGAACTGCGGACGATACCCGCTGAAGAACGGGGTATGCCGGCCGCCTTCTTCCTTCGTCAGCACGTAAATCTCACCCTGGAACTTCGTGTGCGGAGTGATGGACTTCGGCTGAGCCAGCACCTGGCCACGCTCCACCTGCTCCTTGTCAATACCGCGAAGCAGCACGCCGATGTTGTCGCCGGCGATGCCTTCATCCAAGGTCTTCTGGAACTGCTCGATACCCGTCGCCACGGTGTTCTTCGTCTCACCAAGGCCGACGATCTCAAGTGCGTCGCCGATCTTGACCTTGCCACGCTCAACACGCCCGGTGGCTACCGTACCGCGGCCCTTGATGCTGAACACGTCTTCAACCGGCATCAGGAACGGCTTATCAACCGCGCGCTCCGGAATCGGCACGTACTTATCCAACGCGGCCACAAGGTCGTCAATGCACTTGGTGGCCTTTTCGTCATTCGGATTCTGCATCGCCGCCAACGCGTTGCCACGAATAATCGGGGTGTCATCACCCGGGAATTCGTACTTGTTCAGCAGCTCGCGGATTTCCAACTCGACCAGATCCAGCAATTCCGGATCATCGACCAGGTCGACCTTGTTCAGGAACACCACGATCTTCGGCACACCGACCTGGCGAGCCAGCAGGATGTGCTCACGGGTCTGCGGCATCGGGCCGTCAGCAGCGCTGACCACCAGAATCGCACCGTCCATCTGGGCGGCACCCGTGATCATGTTCTTGATATAGTCGGCGTGGCCCGGGCAGTCCACGTGGGCGTAGTGGCGAGCCTCTGACTCGTACTCAACGTGAGCCGCAGCAATCGTCACCGTCTTGGTCGAATCACGCTCGGTGCCGCCCTTCGCGATGGACTTATAGTCCTTCGCAGTCACGGTCGGATACTTGATTGCCGAGCGAGCGCTCATGGCCGCCGTCAACGTCGTCTTGCCATGGTCAATATGACCGATCGTCCCTACGTTGACGTGCGGCTTCTTCCGCTCAAATACTCCCTTGGCCATGTCCGAAACCTCCGAACTATCACCAGTTCGCACCGGGCAGCTGTCGATCTGCCCCTAACCTGTTCTCATCGGGCGAGCTCTATCTCGCCTTGCCTAGACTCGACACTCGACATTAGGGACCAGCCACCCAAGGGAAGGCGCTTCAAGAAGTGACCGCGGCCATGCCGCTCGTCGCCTCTCCTTCCGCACGCGTGGACGGTGCCAAATGCCGAATGCCGCCAAAGCTGGCAGTGGGGCTTGAACCCACGACCTCGTCCTTACCAAGGACGCGCTCTACCACTGAGCTATGCCAGCAACAACCTTCACTGTAACGCCTCGGCTCCCGCCATCTCCCAAACCAGCCCATTTCACTCGAACAACACGCCAATGTACTGGTTCAGACCTGTCCCCGCACGCCTATCGCCACAACTCGTCCAACGACTTTGGCGCACAGCTACGCGCGAGCCGAATGCATTGAAGGGCAGAAAGTATAAACACTTCAACGCAATGTCAAATCCGCCGCAGGACGATTTTACGCCCAGCGGCGGATAAGGGGCACTATCATATACAGTTCCAAGCCACTTTGCCACACAGCGCAATCAGGATTTTCTACTCTATGCGAGGCGGCTCTCATTGGCCACCTTAGCCCCCACTTTGGCTTTCCCCCATCGGCGGGCAGCCTGATCATTCACTTGATGCGACTTCCACCGCTCCCGAGCGATAGCTTCTTTCTGCTCCTCTCCCGAAAGGCGTGTGACTACACTATCATACAAGCGGGCCAGCAAGTCTTGTTGACGACCGTCGATCAGCCGATAGCTGGGTACATACAGCAGCCCTGCCGTAATCCGCATTCAGCAAAGGATGAGTCCGACAAAAGGAGATTGACAATTGCCTGCCACCCATCCCGCATTGACAATCACCCCCATGCCCCAAGCCCCCGAGGCCGACGACATCCTCGACCCCCGTCCCAGCTCTCGGCTCCTCTGGCATTTGCTCCAGTTTTATATGCGAGGCTACCACAGCATCCACCGCCTCAACCGCTGCCCCATCCCCCGCAAAGGCCCCGCCATTCTCGTCGCCAACCACATCAGCGCCTTGGACCCCCTCATCCTTCAAGCCGCCTGCCCCAGGCTCATCACCTGGATGATGGCCAAGGAATATTACGACATCCCATTGCTTAACAATATATTCAAATTAATCGGTGCCATTCCCGTCGAACGCAGCGGCCGCGACCTGGCCGCCACCCGCGCCGCCATCCGCGCTCTCGAACAGGGCCAACTCCTCGGCATCTTCCCCGAAGGCCGCATCGCCCTCACCTCCGAGATCCAACCCCTCCAGACCGGCGTCGCGCTCGTCGCCCTCAAGACCGGCGTCCCCATCTACCCCGCCTATCTCGACGGCACCACACGTCAGACCGGCATGGCGGAAGTCTTCTTCTATCCCCAACGCGGCATCGTCAGCTTTGCCCCCCCTATCGAACCGGATCGGTCCGATACTTCGCGTTCCACCATCGAAGCCGTCACCAACTCCATCCACGCCGCTCTCGTTACCCTGCAAACCCAAGCCCGTGAATCCCAGCCGTCCCCTTCCCCAACGAGTAGAGCAAACCACCCCGATTGAAAAAAGTGGAGTTCTGACAACCATTTAGCCGATTTTATAGGCTGCGATGGTTATCGCATTCTTTTTCCACAGATCTTGACTAGTGATGCTGGGAAGGTAGGATAACCTGGGTAATTACGCAAGCACGCGCTATCGGCGCATTTTCTCCCCTCCGGAGGACACCGTGAGTAACATCCGGTGTCCTCTTTTTTATCACGCCACTTCTGGACGCCTGTCCCCTGCCTCTCACCCCGGCGGCCAACCAAACTTCCGCCCCGCCAAAACGTGCAGGTGCAGATGGTACACCTCCTGTCCTGCCGCCGCCCCGCAATTGAACACCGTCCGATATTCCGTGTGCCCCAACTTCTTCATCAGCTTTTTGGCCAGCATGAACATCCCCCCGATCAATCCCGCATCCCCATCCTGCAGATCATTCAGCGTCGGAATCACCTGCTTCGTGATAATCAGCAGATGAACCGGTGCCTGTGGCCGAATGTCGTGGATCACAATGTACTTCTCGTCCTCGTACTCCACCTTCGCCGGAATCTGCTTCGCGATGATCTTCTCAAAAATCGTCTCTGCCATATAAGCTTCCCTTTCGCTTCCAGCTATGACACACCCCTTGAGCGCCCCCACCACCTGCTTTGTTATTCGTCATTCAGTCATTCGTCATTGATTCGGCACTCGGATTTCGTCCTTCGGACTGACTAGCCTCACTCTACCACAACACCTCCTTTTCGCGTATGTATTCTGTATCAATGGTGTTGAATTTCCTGTTCGAGACGTTCGCCCTCGGCCTGAAGAATATCCGGCTTCACAAGCTGCGCAGCCTGTTGACTACGCTGGGCATTATCTTCGGCGTCGCTGCGGTCATCATCATGGTGGCCATCGGTGAAGGTACCAAGCAAGCCGCCTTGGAGCAGTTGCGCCAGCTTGGCGCCAAAAACATCCTCATCCGGTCCGTCCCCCCACCCGAAACCAACGAGGCCACCTCCCGCAACACCCGCATCCTCGACTACGGCATCCGACGTCTGGACCACCGGCGACTGGATTCCCTGCCTGGCCTGGCCTACATCGTCCCGCTCCGGGATACCCAGCAAAAGGTCGTCTTCGGCGATCGCCGCGTCCCCGCCAACGCCATCGGCACCGTCCCCGACATGTTCGAAGTCGTCTCCCTTCACCTTGAGCGTGGCCGCAGTTTCAACCAGATCGATCTCGAACGCCAAACCTCTGTCTGCGTCCTCGGCAACCTCGCCGCCCAACAACTCTTCCCCTACCAGGACCCCCTCGGCCAGCGCATCCAGGTCGGCGGCAGCAATAGTGGCCTCGTCGTGCTCGAAGTCATCGGCGTCCTCGAAAAAACCGGCCTCCGCCCCGGCACCGGCTTCATCAACCGCGAACTCGACCAGGATGTCTACTTCCCCCTCACCCTCGCCCAGACCACCTTCGGCGATGCCATCATCAAAAACACCAGCGGCAGCCAGGAACGCAAATCCATCGAACTCACCGAAATCTGGCTCCAGGCCAAAGAAGGCGTCGATGTCGAGCAACTCGCCTCCGTCGTCGATAACCTCGTCAAACTCAATCACCCCAACAAGGATTACGAAGTCAAAGTCCCCATTGAGATCCTGCGCAACGCCGAACGCCTCAATCGCATGTTCAACTTCATCATGGTCGGCATCGCCTCCTTCTCCCTCGTCGTCGGCGGCATCGGCATCATGAACATCATGCTCGCCTCCGTCACCGAACGCACCCGCGAAATCGGCATCCGCCGCGCCCTCGGCGCCAAACGCCGACACATCACCCTCCAGTTCCTCATCGAAACCACCGTCGTCTCCCTCGCCGGAGGCCTCATCGGCATCGGCATCGGCTCCGGCAGCGCCGTCGCCCTCCCCCACATTGTCCATTTCTTCAACGCCGACCAGAACTACCCCACCCAACTGGCCACCTGGTCCATCGTCGGCTCTTTCATCGTCTCCGGCCTCATCGGCATCGGTTTCGGCCTCTACCCCGCCATGATGGCCGCTCGCATGAACCCCATCGAAGCCTTGAGACATGAATGACTCCGTGTAGGGTGGGCGCCGCCCCCCATCCTTTCTCATGTAAGGTGGACTCGGCCCGCCAGCTCCGACGCTACCTATTCTCGACCGCCCCCTTCACCTGCTTGGACGCGATACTCCAACTCTGCGTTTTTCCATTGCGGTAGTCCCACCGAAAAACCTGCACATCTCTTCCCTCCGGGAACACAGTACCCACCGGCGTATTCTGGAACGCAAACACCGCCAGGTATACCACGCCCGCTTCACGCGCCCACGCGAAGTCGATTACGCTGCAGTGCCGCGATTCCACACGTGTGTGATGCCTAACCGCCCCCGCCGTGTCCAAAATCGCCATCGTTCCCTTCTCAGGCCCCATGGCCCCATACAGCAGCAGCAACTCCCCATCGATCGACTCGACATCCACCAACGGGGGCCACAAATCCTCCATGTCAATCCGCACACGGCGTGGACACCGCTCAAATCGGCCCGCCTGCCGATCATATACAATCGCATCAACGAGCAGATCCGCATCGATGCCGATTCCCTTAACCTGCACCGATTTCCCATCGGATCCGGTCCAATCCTCTGCCCCCATGATCACCACGTATCTCAAGTCGTCGCTTAACCACCAAGTACCCACTCCACCGGTACGCCCCAAGCGACTGTTGTTGATCTGTTCTCGAACCAAGAGCAGCGGACTCTCCCGGCTCCGCTCCACATCCGTCCCATCAATGATATCCTTGACCACGATCTCCGTTTCCGTCACCAACAGCATGTACCGTCCCGATCGCGCAACGGCATACCCATGCCTCTCTGGATTGAATCGAGCGATCTCACGAATACGCGTATCTGATTCGCCTTCAGAGTTGATCAGAAGAACCTTGCCCCAGGAGCCCCCTGCCACGACAGCCACACGCTTGCTGGTATTCCCAACTGCAGTGAACTTCGCCGACTCTCCGCCGCAATTGAGCAAAGGCTTCGATGCCCCAAGCACACCATCTGCACCGCTCTGCATAAGAGCCGATTCGTAGTACTCGTTACGCGTACTCCAATGGGCATCGTAGAATCCGCGTTCCCAATACCGGTCCAGAATCAGCCAGAGGTGATCGCCCTCCACTTCCACACCACTCACCGTATGCAGTGGCCCAGCACGGTAACACGAAGCCAGCATTGGAAAGAGACACAATAAGAGAAGTCTGCATCTCATTGCCACAGCCTCCTTGGATCAATAGCTCACAAACCGTATGCCAGCTTCGAACACTCATTTTCGATGCACCCAGCACGCGCTTGTCCTCAGCTCGTTTCGCTACATAAACCCTTACCTGCGGCCCCCTAAGAGACATCACCTGCTTTTCCCCTCCATCCGACCATTTGAGTACTCCGTGTTGGTGGGCCGAACCTACCCTACATGGGTTGTAGGCTGTGAGGCGATAGGTGTAGGTTCCGCCCACCACCTCCCTCCCTCACACCCTCCACGCCGGGTTCAGAGCTTCAAGCGATGACCCGGATCTCTCCGCGTTTCCACATTTCCCCTTCGCCATCCCCCCACCCGCTTGCGGTTTCGCGAATCCAACCCCGCCGACTCGCCATCTCTTCCCTTCGTCCCTTCGTCGCTTTCCCAGGAAAAACGCAAGCCCCAGCCCCCTTTCGTCCGATAAAACCGAATAGGAGACCGCTCGGGCCGACCCCGCGCGTGGAAATCGTACGTCCTTTACCCGTACACCTATGATTCAACCCTCCATCTACCGGCTTCGCCTGCAGGACATCCTCTCCCTCTGCGTCCTGGCCCTTCTGTGCCTCGGCGTCATCATGGTCCATTCCGCCGCTATGTCCCTGAACAACGCCACCGATCTCCCCCAGTGGCATTGGACCGAACGCGGCACCAAGCACGCCATGTACGCCTTCCTGGCGCTGATCACCTTCTTCATCGTTGGCCATATCAACTACACCCACTTCGCCCGCGGCTCCACGTGGCGAAACCCCATCATGTGGCTCCTCGGCATCGCCGCCTTCACCTGCTTCCTCGTGCTCATCCCCATCCCCCACGTCACCCTCGAGGTCAACGGTGCCCGCCGCTGGATTCACCTCGGCTTCGCCCAGATCCAACCCTCGGAACTAGGCAAATGGGCCGTCGTCC
>JBLNDH010000334.1:0-5462 GCA_050261455.1 Bacillota bacterium | reverse complement strand
CAATTTCGCTATCCGAAGAGTCTGGCGGCGTCGAAATCGGGAGTGCCGCTGGCGCGGGCGTACATTGCCAAGGGGCCGGAGTATTACGGCAAGGCGGAGGGAGTGCTGCGGGCGGTGGTGGAGAACAATCCGCAGATCACGCCCGAGGCTGAGGAATTCCGCGAAGCCCTTTGGGAGCTGGCCAATCTCTACTACCGGACGAAGCAGTTCGAATTGGCGATTGCGAGGCTGGAGGAATTGGTTCAGCGGTATCCGAACGACCCGCGGATGGGGCAGTTGCTGTTCCTGATGGCGGGCAGCTACCGGGCCAGTGCGATGGCCTTGGATGAGCGGATTGCGGCGGCCAAAGCAACGGCGGCGGCAACGAAGCCATCGATTGATCTGGCGGAGGCGACTCAGGCGCGGGCCGATCGGTTGGGACGGGCGAAGGACTTGTATGGGCGGGTGATCGGGCACTATCGCGGAGCCGGGGCGGTCGGGGAGCCGGATCAACTGTATTTGAAGTTGAGCTTTTTCTACCAGGCGGATTGCATGTACGACCTGGGCGACTATGTGGAGGCGATCCGGTTGTACGGGGATGCGGCATTCCGGTACCAGGATGATGTGATGGCGCTGGGGGCGTATGTGCAGATTGTGAATGCGAATGTCGTGTTGGGGCGGGTGGAGGAAGCCAAGGCCGCCAATGAGCGTGCCAAATGGATGTTCCGGCGAATGCCGCCCGACGCATTCTCTGGGGATAGCTACGGCATGTCCAAGAGCCGGTGGGAACAGTGGCTGAAATGGAGTGGAGAGTCGGGGTTGTGGAAGTGAGAAGGTAGTTGGTAGTTGGTAGTTGGTAGTTGGTAGTGTTGAGTAGGATGGGCAAGGCGATGGGAAAGGATCCGATTATTCTGGCGCTGGAGCAGCAGGTGGAATGCTACCGGCGGCTGGCGAAGCTGGCGGCAGTTCAACATGAGCATGTGCAGCGGGAACAGACCGAGGAACTGCTGCAGGTGCTGGGGCATCGGCAGGAGGTGTTGGAGCAGATTACGCGTCTGGAGCGGACGCTGGCGCCGGTGAAGAAGCAGTGGGGGACGTACGCAGGGAGGTTGGATCGAGCGGAGCGGGCACGGGCCGAGGCGATGTTGGGTGAGACGCGGGAATTGCTGGAGCAGATCACCACGGCCGATCGGAATGACGCCCTGGTGCTTCAACAGCGGAAGATCAATTTGGGCCGGCAGATTAATCAAGCGGCGGCGGCGAAACAGGTGAATCGGAATTATGCGATGGCGGCCTATGGGACGCGTCGGTCGAGTGTGGATGTGCAGAGGTAGGGGATAGTGAATAGTTGATAGTGGGCAGTGGTGAAGATGAGTGTGGTGGATGTGACATCTTCGGTGGATGCGGCACGCCGGATTGAGGAGTTGGGGCGGATCATTCTGGCGTACAGCGAGGTCACGGAGAAGCTGCAGCAATCGCATGATCGGCTGGAGCAGACGGTGAGGACGCTGGGGGAGGAGTTGAGCGAGAAGAATCGGCAGCTGGAACGCCGAAATCGCCTGGCGGCGTTGGGGGAGATGGCGGCGGGGATGGCGCATGAGATCCGCAACCCGCTGGGAGGCATCCAGCTTTATGCGTCGCTGCTGGCGAAGGATGTAGAGGATCGGCCGGAGTCGCATCGGTTGGTGGAGAAGATCAGCGCCGGGGTGCGGCGGCTGGAGTCGCTGGTCAGTCAGGTGATGCAGTTTACGCGGGAGATTCGCACGGCGATGGTGCCGGCGGATCTGGCCGAGGTGATTGACCAAGCGGTAGAGATGGCGGCACAGGCGGTACAGGCCAAGCAGATCCAGACCCGCATAAGGGGGCCGCGGCCGATGGAGGTGCGAATCGATCCCTTGCTGATGGGGCAGGCGTTGTTGAACCTGGTGCTGAACTCGGTCGAGGCCATGGGGGCGGGGGGAATGGTGGAAATCGAATTTGGGCTGCCCAGGGAAGGGTCGGACGAGAAGCAGTTATACCTTGTGGTGCAGGACACCGGGCCGGGGATTCCGTCGCAGATCATCGACCGGATCTTCAACCCGTTCTTCACGACGAAGGACACGGGCACGGGCCTGGGGCTGGCGATTGTGCATCGGATTGTGGAAGCGCACGACGGGGCGATTACGGCCGGAAATTGCCCGACCGGCGGAGCGCGGTTTGAGATCAGGATCTAGAGACGGGTTGCAAAGGGCTGAGGAGTCGTCATGGCGAAGATACTGATTGTGGATGATCAGGAGATGATGCGGGATTCTCTGGCGGCCACGCTGGCGCGGGAGGGGCACGAAGTGGTGGCGGCCAATGATGGGCCCGTGGCGGTGACCCGGCTGAACGCGACCAAATTCGACCTGATGGTGACCGATCTGAAGATGCCGAAGATGACCGGCATCGAATTGCTTCAGGAAGCCAAGCGGCTGCGTCCGGAAATGCCGGTGGTGATGATGACGGCCTACGCGACGGTCAATACCGCGGTCGAGGCGATGAAACTGGGCGCTTATGACTACATCCAGAAGCCGTTCGATGGCGAAGAGATCAAATTGCTGGTGGAGCGGACGCTGGAGCACAATCGATTGATCCGCGAGAACCAGGCGCTGCGGACGATGGCGGAGATGCTGGCGCCGCGGCCGATGGTCGGCAACAGCGCGGTGATGACGGAGATCCGGCAACGGATCGACCAGGTTGCCAAGAGCAATGCGACGGTGCTGGTGAGCGGGGGAAGCGGAACGGGCAAGGAAGTGGTGGCGCGGCTGATTCATGCGCAATCGGAGCGGCGCGACCGGCCGATGCTGGCGGTGAACTGTGCGGCGCTATCGGAGAATCTGCTGGAATCGGAACTGTTCGGGCATGAGAAGGGCGCGTTCACCGGGGCGGACCGGATGCGCCGGGGGCGGTTCGAACTGGCGGATGGGGGTACGCTGCTGCTGGATGAAATCAGCGAGATTCCGCCGGGGTTGCAGGCCAAGCTGCTCCGCGTGTTGCAGGAGAGCCAGTTTGAGCGTGTGGGCAGCAGCCTGACGCAGCAGGTGGATGTGCGGGTGATCGCGACGACCAACCGCAATCTGCAGGCGGCGGTGGCGGAGGGGAAATTCCGCCAGGATCTGTACTATCGGCTGAATGTGGTGCCGATCGAGCTGCCGCCTTTGAAGAATCGGCTGGAGGACATTCCCGAGTTGTGCAGGCACTTTTTGCATCAGATCGCCAAGCGGGACAAGGCGGCGTTCCGGCATATCGAGCCGGAGGCGATCCGCGTGATGCAGCGGTATGACTGGCCGGGGAATGTGCGCGAGCTGCAGAATATCGTTGAGCGGGCCTGTGTTCTGGAACGGGAGCCGGGCGTCATCCGGGCGGTGACGATCGAGCCTTGGCTGCGAGGCGGGGCGGATGCGGTCAGCGCATCGGCGACGGGCCTGGCGGGCCAACCCCTGGCGACGATCGAGAAGCAGGTCATCCTCAGTACGCTGGAGAAATTCAAAGGGCACCGGGCCAAGACGGCGTCGGCGCTGGGCATTGGCATCCGAACGCTGGGGATGAAGTTGAAGAAGTGGCGAGAGGAAGGAGAGCCGATCGAGGTGAGCGCATGATCTGCGCCCCGGGGCGCAGAAGTTGCCGAAAGCAGGTGAACCTTGGCCGGCTGGGATCGACCTGTCGGCAGGGCAACTGGTGGTGGGGATGACGGAAATATGGGACCTGCGCGGATGATGATTCGCGGCACAGGGTTTGTTGAAGGCTAGGTGGCTATGTTTATCGACCGACTTCTGAGCCAGGGTAACGTACCCCTGTTGGAGCAGGTGGTGCAGTTCACGTCGGTTCGGCATCGGCTGATTGCCGAGAACATCGCCAACGTCGATACGCCGGGATATCGGCAGAAGGATTTGTCGGTCTCGGCGTTTCAGCAGGCGCTGCGGAACCGTATCGACCGGCGTCAAGCGGGTGAGGACGTGCGATTCGATGATGTTCAGAAGGAAGCGGAGAACCCGATGCAGGGAATTCTCTTCCACGATCGCAACAACCGCTCGATGGAACAGTTGACGACGGACCTGGCGAAGAACGCCATGATGCACAATCTGGCCATCGAACTGTTAAGGAAGCAGTACCTGACGATGGAAACTGCACTGAAAGAACGGATTGCGTAGTTGACTATCCGTGATTTGTCGGCAGGATAGAAGCGAGTGATCGACCGGCTTGGCCCGATCACGATTGGGCCCTTGGGACCACCGTGAAGCGGGCAAAGGGAAGGCATGTTTGACGCACTAGACATCAGCAGCAGCGCCTTGGTGGCTCAGCGAGCCCGGTTGGATACCGTTGCGGGGAATATCGCGAACATGAACACCACACGCGATGCCAAGGGCGAAGCCGCCCCGTATCGCCGGCGATTCGTGGTTTTCTCGCCGGGACAGGCGGAGAACCCGTCGCTGCCGGGTGTGCATGTGCAGAAGATCGCACAGGATCGCTCGCCTTTCCGCAAGGTGTACGAGCCCTCCCATCCGGATGCGAACAAGCAGGGCTACGTGCAGTACCCGAACATTGACATGGCGGTGGAATTCGTCAATGCACTGGAAGCGTCACGGGCATACGAGGCAAACGTGACGGTGATGGAAGTCACCAAGTCGATGATCAATTCCTCGTTGCGGCTGTTGGCCTAACAAACTGGGTGAACATGGTGAATGGGGTAAACAATCTTGCGGGCATTGGCGCGACGGCGGGCACAGGGCTGACGGCCAAGCCGACGGAAACCGGCGCACCGGCCGGATCGAGTTTCGCCGATGTCATGAAGAAGAGCATCGACGAAGTCACTCGCCTGCAGCAGGATGCGAGTCAGGCGGTGGAGAAACTGGCCACGGGCCAGACGGATGATGTCAGCGGTGTCATGACCGCCATGGAGAAGTCGGATCTGGCGTTCAAGACACTGTTGGCTATTCGATCGAAGTTGATGGATGCGTACGAGGAGATCAAGACGATGCAGATTTGATGCCTGTTGTGAGTAGGAACACGGTCGGGACCCTGAGGATGCTGAAGCAGGATGCTCGGCAGTGAGGTTTCGAGAGGTGTTCCGAATCGTCCGAGGATGAGGACGGACACGATAGGTACCAGGGCTGCTTGAGCCAAGGATGGCGGAGCCATGGATTTCCTGAAGAATCAGATTGCGCGGATACAGCAGCAATTGAGCGGCCTGAGCGCCAGCCAGAAGATGTTGGCCGGATCGCTGGTCGTCATCATGATTATGACCCTCTATGGGTGGGGCCTCTTCGCCGGGCGGGCGGAGATGGAGGCATTGCTGAACCAGTCTTTGAGCAACGATGAACTGGTTTCCATTCGCCAGTATTTGGCGTCCAATGGCATCAAGTACCAGGTGGTCGGAGACCGGATTCACGTGCCTGCCGATCGCAAGTTCGAAGCCCTGGCGCTCCTGGGATATGCCGACAAGTTGCCACGCGATATGCGAGCGG
>JBLNDH010000333.1:0-18260 GCA_050261455.1 Bacillota bacterium | reverse complement strand
TACTTGAAGAATGCCACGCCGGAGAAGCGCAAGGCGTTCATCGATGCCGTCAAGGCGGGCCAAGTGGGCTTGCAGGCGTTGTATGGCAATGAGCTGACGGCATTGTGCCGGCCGGAGGAGTTGATCCGGCTGGTGGATTGTGCCAAGCGATTGGAGAACGAGATCGGTGTGCCGGTGGATTCGGCCATGATCAGCGATGTTCCCGGGTACACCTGGGGCATCGTTCCGGTCCTTGCCAATAGTGGCGTGAAGTATTTCTCGGTCGGGCCCAATCAGGGTGATCGCATCGGTTTTACATTGTCGGCCTGGGGCGACAAGCCGTTCTGGTGGGTTGGGCCTAATGGCAAGGATCGCATCCTCTGCTGGATTGCCGGAAAGGGTTACTCCAATTTCCATGGGGCGACGCTCAGCAAGGCCGGCGAAGCTCCCGTGTTCGAGTATCTCAAGGATCTGGGCCAATCCGCGTACCCCTATGACATGATCCAGGTGCGCTACAACACCGGTGGCGACAATGGTCCACCGGACACCGATCTGCCGGAGTTCGTCAAGGCGTGGAATGCGAAGTACGCCTATCCCAAGTTGATCATTGCCACGTCCAGTGAATTGTGTGGCGAGTTTGACAAGCGGTATGGCCAGAAGCTTCCGACGGTGACGGGCGACTTTACGCCCTACTGGGAAGATGGGGCCGCCTCCTCCGCTCGCGAAACCGCGATCAATCGCGAAGCGGCGGAACGACTTTCGCAGGCGGAGACGCTGTTTTCGCTGCTGAATCCGCGGAAGTATCCATCGGCCGATTTCTACCAGGCCTGGCGCAATGTGGTCCTTTACGATGAGCATACCTGGGGCGCTCACAACAGCATCAGCGAGCCGGATAAGCAGTTCGTGAAGGATCAATGGGCGATTAAGCAGGCGTTTGCCCTGGATGCTGACAAGCAATCACGAACGCTGCTCGGGGCGGCGCTGGCCAGGTCTGGCGAGACGAAGTCCCAGGCGATTGATGTGTTCAATACCTCATCCTGGTCGCGTACGGACCTGGTGACCTTGCCCAAGGAACTGGGGGCCGGGCCGTTCGTCGTGAGCGGACCGGATGGACAGGCTGTGCCGACACAGCGTCTCTCCACGGGCGAGACGGTGTTTGTGGCCAAGAACGTGCCGCCGTTTGCTGCTATCCGGTATTCGGTAGCAGCGGGTGCAAATGCTCCGGCGGATCCGAATGCGGCCAATGCCGCTTGGAGCACACTGGATTTCAAAATCGGGATTAATGAAGCCACGGGCGCCATCACGAGTCTGGAAAGCCGGCTGCTTGGCCTGAACCTCGCCGATCCCCGCGGCGGGCTGGCGCTGAATGCCTATCGGTACGTGCCGGGGGCCAATCCGAAGGACGTTCAGACCAATGGGAAGCCGAAGATCGCCATCAAGGAATCCGGCCCGGTCGTTGCCTCCATTCTTGTGGAGAGCGATGCCCCCGGCTGCAACAAGCTCACCCGTGAGATCCGCGTGATCAATGGCATCAATCGCGTGGACATCGTCAACACGGTGGATAAGAAAGCGATCCGTACGAAGGAAGGCGTTCACTTTGGGTTTGCCTTCAATGTGCCCAATGGCGTGATGCGGATGGATGTGCCTTTTGCGGTGGTTCGTCCCGAGCAGGACCAGATGAAAGGGGCCTGCAAGAACTGGTTTACGGTTCAGCGCTGGGTTGATGTTTCCAATGAGGAATATGGTGTCACTTGGGCGACGATTGATGCACCGCTGGTTGAAGTTGGCGCCATCACGGCGGATGTGACGGGCGGGGTTCCCTGGCTGGAGCACTTGGCTCCGTCACAAACGCTCTATTCGTATGTGATGAACAACTACTGGCACACCAACTATAAGGCCGATCAGGAGGGTCCGACGGTCTTCCGCTATGCGATTCGGCCTCACAAGGGGTATAGCGCCGAGGAGGCAACTCGCTTTGGCATGGAGTGCAGCCAGCCGTTGGTTGTGGCGCTGGCCCGAGGCGATTTGCCGACCCAACCCCGTCTGCAGATTGATACGTCCGGCGTGATTGTCTCTGCGTTGAAGCCGAGCGAAGATGGCAAGGCTTGGATCGTGCGCCTGTTCGGGGCCAGTGAAAAGGCTCAGAAGGCCACGCTTACCTGGTCAGCGCCAGCTCCGAAGTCACTGTTCCTGAGCGACATTGCGGAAAAACCGCTCTCGCAGATCGTCGGCCCCGTTGATGTGCCTCCCTTTGGGGTGGTCACCGTGCGGGCCGAGATGCCGTAAGACGGATGATTTAAGGCCGATGCCACTGCAAAGTAGGAAAGCCCGCGGGATACGATCCCGCGGGCTTTATTCGTAGTTCCCGTTTGCACGGGGAGTCCCGGGCTGGGGACAGCCCGGCTCAAAAAGGGCCGCAAAACAGAGCCCTGTGCGTGATTAGATCGTCAGCTTTGTTCCGGGGGCGGGGGCGCCTTCGCCACCGGGAGTGCCCGGCAATTCCGAAACCTGTTTGCGAATGCCATCGCTGACCTTACGCATCAAATCCACGAACTCCATCTGGGCGATGTTCAAAGCCTTGACCTTCAGGTGCGAAGCAAGCTGTGCCTGAAGGCCTTCCAATTGGCGGCGTTGGGCGTCGGTCACGGGCATGCCCGATTCTTCCTGCCTGGCCAAAGTCATGATCTGGCGATTGAACTCGTTGAGCAGCCGGCCGGCATCGGTATCTTCAGCCAGGCTCTTCTGTGCTTGGCGGTATCGCTCCACGGCGGGGTGCTGGGCCACAAGTTTGCCCAGGCTGTCGGCGGCGTCCAGAATCTGTTGCGTATCAACGGGCATGACGTTCCTTTTCTCTTGAGAAATCCAACCACCAGACTCTCCGGACGAACCATTTCCTCGCCCGGGCGAGTCCAAACTCTATAATAGCCTCGACTTTGCAGGATTGTAATGGATACAACGCAGTTACCGCAAAATCGCTATCACCGCCAGATGTTGCTGCCGCAGATAGGCCCGGAAGGGCAGCGGAAGCTGGCTGCTGCGCGGGTGCTTCTGGTCGGATGTGGGGCGCTGGGAACCGTCCTTGCCGAGCAGTTGGTTCGCGCGGGAGTGGGTTACTTGCGCATCGCCGATCGTGACATTGTCGAATTGAGCAATTTGCAGAGGCAAGTGCTGTTCGATGAGGAGGATGTCCGGCAGTGCCTTCCCAAAGCGGTCGCGGCCGCCAATCGGCTTGGCCGTATCAACTCTTCGGTGCGGATTGATCCCCAGGTGGTCGATGTGCATGCGAGTAACATCGAAGAACTGGCCGGCCTGGACTCATCTGTGTTTGGGAACGACAGGGGAGGCAGGCAGGCCGTCGATCTGATTCTCGATGGCACCGACAACGTCGAGACGCGTTACCTGATCAATGATCTGTCGGCCAAGCTGCGGATTCCTTGGATCTACGGGGCGGTAATCGCCACGGAAGGGCGGGTAATGCCCATTCTGCCGGGCAGGACGCCGTGCCTTCGCTGCATTTTCCCCGAGCCGCCGGCCCCAGGAGAACTGGCCACGTGCGATACCGCGGGCGTACTTGGATCTGCAGTGAATGTCGTTGCCTCGTTTCAGGCGGCTATCGCCATGAAAATCCTGACGGGCAATCAGGCTGCCGTTGCAGAGGAACTGATCACCCTCGATCTGTGGGCCAATCGAATGCTATCGGTGTCGGTGAAAGATGCCCGTCGGGAGGATTGCCCGACCTGTGCCCAACGGCGTTTTGAATTCTTGAATGCGGTCGATGGTCCGGGGACTACATCGCTTTGCGGCCGAAATGCGGTGCAGATTCGACCTTCAACCCGACAAACCTTGAATCTTGAACAAGTCGCGTCGCGTCTGGCTCACGCGGGTCAAGTAAGTAAAACCCCTTACTTTGTACGCTGCTCGCTGGCGGACCCCGCTGGTGCGGCACTCACGGTGTTTCCTGATGGGCGGGTCATTGTGCATGGAACTCAGGAGAGCATGCGTGCTCGCTCAATTGTCGCAAGGTTTGTTGGCATATAGGCTTACGGAATAGGAGGTTGGCGAGGGCGACCTGGAGTGGGAATGTGGATTGTTAATTGTCCTACTTGTCTGTAGTATTAGTAGGTAAGTAGTGGGCGATTTGGAACATTGAAAGAGGCTGCGGAGAATAACGATGGCACGGAAACCAGAAAACGTCGTCTATAACAACATCACCGAGACCGTTGGGGGCACGCCGTTGGTCCGGATTCGCCATGCAGTTCCACCGGATCAGGCGACCGTGCTGGTCAAGTGCGAGTTTTTCAATCCGCTGTCCAGTGTTAAAGATCGAATTGGCGTTGCGATGATTGATGCGGCCGAGCGGGAGGGCAAGATCGATCAGGACACGATCATTGTAGAGCCCACAAGCGGGAATACCGGCATCGCGCTGGCTTTTGTCTGTGCCGCCCGCGGCTATCGGTTGATCCTCACGATGCCCGAGTCGATGAGCATTGAGCGACGTCGCTTGCTCAAGGCCTTGGGCGCTCAAGTGGTGCTGACACCGGCCGCCGAAGGAATGCGCGGGTCGATCCAGCGGGCCGAGTCCATCCTCGCAGAGCACAAGAAGAGTTATATGCCGCAGCAGTTCGAGAATCCGGCCAATCCGGAGATTCATCGCCGTACGACGGCCGAGGAAATCTGGCGGGATACGAACGGGCAGGTGGATATTTTCATCGCCGGTGTTGGAACGGGCGGCACGCTCACGGGCGTGGCCGAGGTGCTCAAGGCGCGGAAGCCTTCGGTTAAAGCGATTGCGGTGGAACCGGCAGAGTCGCCCGTCATCAGCCAGGCCTTGCGAAGAGAACCGCTGAAACCCGGAAGGCACAAGATCCAGGGCCTCGGGGCCGGGTTCATTCCCAAGAATCTCAATTTGAATATCGTTGACGAGGCTGTTACGGTTGGCGACGACGACTCGTTTGTGTGGGCACGCAGGCTGCACAAGGAGGAAGGCATCTTCGGCGGCATCAGCAGTGGTGCGGCCATCTGTGCAGCGGCGAAGGTCGCTGCCCGGCCTGAGAACAAGGGCAAGACCATTGTCGCTGTCCTCCCGAGCATCGGCGAACGGTATTTGAGCACGCCGCTGTTTGAGGAAGAGTAATTGGGGCTTTCATCGGGTATTATTGCCGGCGGGATTCCTGTACGGTAGGGCTTTTTTGAGGAAAGAGTGCATCGTTTATGGCAACTGTAGTCAAAGCAACAAACATTACATGGCACGAAGGGTCCGTCACTCGCGCCGAGCGGGAGAAACTGCTAAAGCAGAAGGGCGTGACCGTGTGGATGACCGGCCTGTCCGCATCCGGCAAGTCCACGATCGCCTGCATCCTCGAGCAAATGCTGCTGCACCGGAAGAAGCATGCGTATCGGCTGGATGGCGACAACATTCGTCATGGTTTGAACAAGAACCTTGGCTTCAGCGCCGAAGACCGGGCGGAGAACATCCGCCGCATCGGCGAAGTCGCCAAGCTCTTTACCGACGCGGGCACCATCGCGATCACCAGCTTCATCAGCCCCTATCGCAAGGATCGCGATGCCGTGCGTGCCAGCATGAAACCCGGCGAGTTCATCGAGATCTATGTGAAGGTTTCCTTGGAAGCGGCCGAGAAACGCGATCCCAAGGGGCTGTATAAGAAGGCTCGTGCCGGTGAGATCAAAGGGTTTACGGGCATCGATGATCCCTACGAAGCGCCGGAGAAGCCGGAAATCGTGATCGACACCGAAGCCTGCAACCCGGAAGAGGCGGCCAAGCAGATTCTGGCTTATTTGGAGAATGGCGGCTATCTCCAAGCCTAGTATTGGGCATACTTAGTATTCGACACGGCGGAAATCTCCGCCGTGTTTTTTGGGGAGAATTCCCACAATGTCTGCCGAGTATGTAGATCTTCATACCCACTCTACCGCTTCGGATGGGACGTGCTCGCCCCGGGAGCTGGCGCAACTGGCAAAGAGCAGCCACCTGGTGGGCTTTGCGCTGACGGACCATGACACGGTTGCGGGCGTGCGGGAGGCGGCCGACGAGGCGCGAACACTCGGCCTGGAGTTCATCCCTGGCATTGAGATCAGTGCCGCTTATCCCCGGCCGGGCACGATGCACCTCCTGGGCTATTGTGTTGACCCGGACAGTGCGGCGCTGGCGCAATTGTCGCAGTGGCAGATCGAAAGCCGCAATCAGCGCAACCTGAAGCTCATCGCCCGACTTCGCGAGTTGGGCGTCGCGATCACCCTGGAAGAGGTGCAGGAAGCCGCTGGCGGGGATGTCATCGGCCGGCCACATATCGCTGAGGTATTGGTTCGCAAGGGGTACGTCAGCTCCGCTCACCAGGCGTTTGAAAAGTATGTGGCGCCGGGTGGCCTGGCGTATGTGGATCGTGAACGGTTGGCGCCGCGGCGCGCCATTGAGCTGATTCGCGATTCCGGCGGCATCCCGGTGCTGGCGCATCCCGTGCAATTGCGCACCGAGAATGACGCCCAACTCCAGCGTGTTGTGAAAGACCTGGTGGATCTGGGCCTGGCCGGGCTCGAGGTGATTCACAGCGATCACAATCGCGAGTTGGTGGAGAAATACACCAAGCTGGCGGATCGGTACGGCTTGGTTAAGACGGGCGGCAGCGATTTTCATGGAGCCAAGAAAGCCGGGATCGAACTGGGGATCGCAGGCGGCCAGCGCGTTCCCAGAGCGTTCCTCGACAACTTGCTGGCCCATTCGCGGCGGTAGGGGGACTGACCCTGAAATCAAGGCATGCAGATGACCATTGAGAATAAGTTGGAAGTGGATGCCCTCAATTCGCTTTTCGAGAAGGAGCATCCGACGAAGATCGTCGCGTGGGCGGCGGCGCAGTTCGGGAATGAATTGGTGATGACCTCCTCCTTTGGCGATCAGGCGGCCGTGTTGATTCACATGGCCGTCCAAGCCAAGCCGGACATCAAGATCATTTTCATCGACACCGGCTATCTGTTTCCCGAAACTTACCGGTTCATGGAGCAGTTGCGCCGGCGGCTGAATCTGCACATCTGGACGTATCGTACGCAGAACGACCCTGTAACGTATCTGCACGTCGCTGGTGAAGAGAATCACACCTGGCGAAAGGACATCGCCGCCTGCTGTGCTGCCAACAAGAATGAGCCGATGGAGCGAGCCATGAAAGACCTGCGCCCGCAGGCCTGGCTGCGGGGCATCCGTCGGCAGCAAGCGGAGACTCGCAAGAAGGCGTCGTTTATCGAATGGTCGTCACGCTATGGCTGCTATGCGATCTCCCCCTTGTTGAACTGGACGAGCCGGGATGTCGGGCTGTACATGAAGGAGCATGATCTGCCGTACCATCCGCTGGTTGAGAAGGGCTACCTCTCGATCGGCTGCAATCCGCTCTCGTGCACGCGGCCGGTACAACTCGGTGACGATCCTCGCAGCGGACGCTGGGCTGGCACGGGCAAGCTGGAGTGCGGCATCAACTCGCTCGATTCGGCGAAGCTGTAAGAGGGCCTGACAGAAAAAGTGCCCGTTGTCAGAGAAAACTCAGGGAACTTGTTCCCTGGGCGTTTCTTGGCCCGATTGGCTCGTCAAGCCAGGATCATCTGGGTCCATGGGCTGGGATCAGCCTCGCGGTCTTTGGGCAGATCACGGGTGTCCAGCCGGGGCAGCAGCAGAGGATTCCGACTCGGCTCTGCCAGGGCGACCTCCGTGGTGAGGCCGACCTTGCATCCCTTGCTGGCCAGGATTCCCAGTAGGGCATCGTTCGTTGTCCCGTACGGATAGGAAATGGTCCAATCGCCCGTGTCGCACCCGATTAGCTGCAGAAACTCCAGCGACAGATCGATCTGGCGAGCTTGTGCTGCTGGATCCAGGGCATTGAGACAGCAGTGGTCGTATGAATGGCTGCCGATGTGCATGCCATGGCGACGCATGCACCGGAGTTGGTCGAGGCTCATGTACAGTTCGCACGCGAACGCCGATTCGTCGGTGGTCACATAGTGGCGAAAGAGTTGATCGGTGATTTGGCTGCGCAAGGGCTCGGGCAGGGCTACCTGCAGCATGCGATTGATGAAGACCACCTCGGCCGGATCGAATTGAGAGGCCTTGGCGTGCTGCTGGAGGTAGAACTCGCGGCTCTCCAGGGGTATCTCGTGCCGATGCTGGTCCATCATCTGGAAAATCGATTCGACGATTCTGCCTTTATCGGGGACCGACGCCAGAACATACTGGATCTTGTTCACATCCAGAACCCGACTTTCGAGAATCGCCTTGGCCGGTGCGAAGAAGCTGGCCCGGATATGCTTTTGGTCCAGTATGGGGAAGACATACTGGTAATGATCGACGTACCCGTCGTCGAAGGTCAGCAACACCGCGTTCTTGGGCAGGGGGGCCCGCTCGTGGAAGGCCGATATGACATCCTCCATTGCAACCGGAAGATAGTAGCGCAGAAGGTAGTCGATTTGCTGTCGGAACAGCTCGATATCGAGCCCTTTGATCTGCGGATACCTTGAGCGGTGCAGGTCGCGAACGTAGTGGTACATCACAATGGTGAGCACGGAATCACTCCTCAAACGGCAGCGGCCAGACATTCGGGTGGTCTATGTCGCAGTCGGATTCCACAGAGTACGCATCTTCTGGATCAATCACAACTGGATCAGTCACAACGCGCTCGGCAGCGTGGTAGGGGGGGAAGATTCGGCGGATTCTCTGCCGGTGGCAACGGCAGGCGATGCGCCGGGGGGCGGGGTCCTTGCCTGGGAGGAACGCGGCTCCTGCCCAGCCGCAATCCTCCGGTTGACTATGGTTTGGCCTCCTCAAAGATACATCTCTGCAAAAAGGGATGGCCAGAAGTGACTCGCCCAGAGTCCTTTTGCCTCTGTGTTTTTGTCCGCCCCTGGGCTGATCCGATCACTTTCTGCCGGTATAGGTGAACTTCCAGACCTTCCCATCCTTTTTAGTCCAGATCAGTTGTCCCGTCAGTTTGTTGATTTGGACGACTCCACTCCAATCCAGCTTGCCTTTGCTGTTGCTTTCCATGGCTGCGCTGAATTTACTCGGCTGGTCTTCGGGAATGGTGTATTCGCCAGGCGTGAATCCGTAGCATGCGAAGTTCTCGGCCATCAACTGGCCGTCCTCAAACATGATGGCCTCGTCGAATTCCTTGGCCCCATCTCGCTTGGTGTCCGAATCGGGGACGAGCTTCAGGTGCCAGATGCCAGCGAACGCGTCTGCCGGTGATTCTCCTTCGCCACTGGCCGTCGAGGTGTACATCAACAGAACCCATGCTAGCGTTAAGCCGGCGCAGATCAGACTGATTCGGAACCTATGCATGAATGCCTCCGTTGTACGCGTAGCGACAAGCACCCTGAGAATACATATACAATACGTAGACTCGGCAAAAGAGAAATTCTGGGCAAGATTCAATGATGGTGCGGCGTGTTCGAATACGCGTCGTGCCAATAGCGGGGCACAATACTCGGAATTGCGGCAAAACACGCCGCCTCGGAATCGCGCCAACCGCAAAGTCGGCATATCCGCTATGGGGGTCATTGCTGGCTCTTCTACCTGGGTTGCCTGCTGTGAAGCCAGGAAGACCAGCGAATCTGGGTTTGACAGACCATTGCCCTGATCTGATATCAAGCTCGTGCGTACCGCCAAAATATCTTTCACTGGCTGGGGCAAATGCCGGCAGGGTTTTACGCTCGCCGAGGCGGCGTTGGCGACGGTCATCGTCGGCGTCGGGGTGCTGGCTACCATGCAGCTATTTGGCGCATGCACCCGCGACAATGCCAACAGCGCCCAGATGACCACCGCGATGCTCCTGGCGCAGAATATCCAGGAGGTCATGACGGATCTTCCCTTCAACGACCCGGCGTCAGGTTCCGCAGGGTTTGGAGCCGAGCCCGGAGAGAACCTCCAAACTTACAACGATCTGGATGACTTCGATTCTCGGACCATCCAGCCGCCGATCGATGCCTCACGGCAGCCAATACCGCAATTGTCGCAGTACTCTCAGATGATCGCGGTCGTACCCGTGTATCCCAATAAGCTGAGCAGCAACACCAATCCGGCTTCCCCCGACATCGCCAAGGGTACGTATACCGGGGCGGTGAGGGTCAGTGTCAGCATTCTGTACCAGGCGAGGCCGAGCGATGTCGCCCAGGAAGTTTATCGGATCTCGTGGATTCGCCTCGCCAAATGATTGTTGGGGAGGATGGAACGCGGCTACAAGGCGGGATGTGCTATGTCATGTGACTGGACCCATACTCGGCGTGGCGCTGCGGCAGTGTTGGCGATGCTGTACCTGACGCTGTTCAGCATCCTGGCGGCGGCCATGTTCGCGATGTCTTCGGTGAACGTGCAGACGGCGTCCAACCTCTCCGATGCGGAGCAGGCACGTGCGGCTGCGGAATCGGGCCTGCGCTGGATGCAGTACCGCTTTCTCACCATGGCCCGGCCGAAGACGACCATCGGAAATATCACCGCGCCGGTTGCCAACAGCCTTTGGCCGTCCATCCGCTCGGCAATTGCCAATGATCTGGCCTCCATGATGAACCCAGCGGAGCGGCCTGTGGTCGTCGATGGATCTGGTGCGCTTCGCACATCGCCGATTACCCTGGATGGCTCGAATGGGCGCTTCGTCGTCGTCATTGCGCAGAATCCCCTGGATCAGCGGTATCTGATTGTGACCAGCACCGGGACCTGTCAGTCCGCCAAGCGATCCGTGTCCATGCAGTTCAAGATCGACAAGAAGGTCAAACATGCCATCGTTGGCAAGGTGCCGATTCAGATTGGCCGCAATACGCTGGTCGAGGGGCCGGTGGCGATGACGACCGCCAGCAAGTATCCGCCGGTCTACATGCTCAGCGACTTCCGTCACCTGACCTCCGCCTTGACCAAACGAATTGACGAATTCAACGCGTTTCTGCAGGCGGAGCATGCCGGCTATGACAACCGCATCAGCACGAGCAACGCTGCGGAGTACGAGCGAGCTCGGGAGAAAGGCTACAAAGACACGAACGACGACGGCTATATCGACGAATTTGATCTCTTTGTGGACGAATTCGATCACAACGGTGACAGTCGGATTACCCAGGATGAGTTCAAGGATCCGACCACGGGCAAGTTGTACGATGCGGACTTGTTCCTGGCCATTGTCGTGCAGGGGGCTCCGCTGCCGGTCAAGGGGCACCTTGACCCTGACGACGCCATTGATGCTCGGAAAGGCTATGCCAAAATCCGCGGCCAGCTTGCCGTGGCCACTTCCGCCGATGCCTGGAACAGAAACCTGGCCGCCTCAAGACAGGTTATCCAGGATCAAATCCCTGGACCGATTGTCGGAGACAACTCGTTACTCTCGCCAGTGAAGTTTGGCGTTAATATGGACGAGATCTTCGACCTTACCCCAACGAACTTCGATACGTCCGGATTCCGAGACCTGACCGGCCCGGAGAATGGCACTACCAAGAAGACGGCCACCGTGATCACGAATGCGGTTCTCAGTGCTGCAGATGCCAACGGGGGCACGGTCACCGAAACCACGCCGATTGGCTCGACCAGCTACCAGGCCAAGTACAAACGCCCCGTCTTTCGCAACATTGAGTTCCGCAATTGCCGGATTCCAAAGGGGCTCAACGCCCTGTTTGACAACTGCAAGTTCTACGGAGTCACGTTCGTCGAACTGGAGACCAACATCACGGATTCTGCAGGCCGCACCACCACGGATTCCAGTGCGGGTATGAACTGGTCGCAGAAAATGAAGAGTGGGGTTTTCTCCAAGAGCACCGCCCTGACGGCGACCAACTCCTGGGGCTTTGCCCGCGGCAACAATCTTCGCTTCAACGACTGCGCCGTCTACGGCCCGATTGCCAGTGATGTGCCGACTGCCTATACGCATTTTGCCAATTCCATGGAGTTCACCGGGGCCACCACCTTCGACAACCAGGTCGATCAGAAGGCGACGCTCGTTGTCCCGCAAACGAACATCGAAATGGGTTCATTCACTGATCCGGCGAATGCGCCCAGTACTCTCGTGGGTGTGGTTGTCGCCGGCAACATCGATATCCGCGGCACGAGTATTGTGGATGGGTCGATCATCATCACCGGCGATGGTGCCGGTAACACCACCCAAGGCTGGTTTGGTCCCTCGGATGACGGCACCGATTCGACCTCGCCCATGCCCGAGGGCGGCTGGGGTCGAATCAACATACGCTACAACCCAACTCGCGCATTGCCCGATGGCATCAACATTGCGATCGATATTCTTCCTGACGCGGACACTTACGAGGAGGGAAAATGACCGCTGCATCCACTAGGACCGTGTACGCCCGGCACTGGCCGTTGCGTCAGGGCGTGGGCCTGGTTGAATTGATGATCAGCCTGGTCATTTCCGCGGGATTGCTCACCGCCACGGCCGTGGCGCTCGATGCCTCCACCAGGGCGTATGCCATCAACCAGGAGCAGGCCAGTCTATTGCAGCAGGCTCGCGTGGCCATGAACCGCATTGTCACCTCCATTCGTACCACCAAGGCTCATCAGCCGGGCGACAGTGCGGTTGCAACCAGCTTTGCCAATGGCAACACGGTTGTTGGGGGTTCCATTGCCATGCTGGATGGTTCTGGAGCGGAACTGGTGTACCGGTACGA
The DNA here is from genome assembly GCA_050261455.1 of Bacillota bacterium. Lineage (GTDB taxonomy): Bacteria > Planctomycetota > Phycisphaerae > Tepidisphaerales > Tepidisphaeraceae > JAPLNB01. The sequence continues at coordinate 5,633 of JBLNDH010000333.1, read as the reverse complement.
TGCCGGCAGCAAACGCGTTCTTCTTACGATCGGCAGCGAATCCCATGTTCTGGCCCAGGGGGTGGATGAATTCTCCGTTCGCATGGAGCCCATGCGCAGCTCGGGTTCCATTCTGCTTCGCCGCGCTTCGATTGTGATGACCATCCGCACCACATCGCAGACTGCCCTTGCGGGCGAGAGCACGCGGCAGCAAACCGTTACGCTCAGCGCCGCAGTGTCGCCGCGGCGAAACACCTGGTAGACGGCCATCGTATCGGTCGAGTCCACGCGGTGGAGCCGAGAAAAGAAGGGCGTCGTATTAAACCCTGAATCACGGTGAGCCGAAATCTACTCTGGAGACAGCAGAATCGAAGCAGTCCACTCCCCGGGTTAGGGGCAGATGGATTCTGGGAAGTGTCGGCTGTCCAGAGAGGTGCTGAGCTAGCGGGGCAGCCAGGCTCCGTTTGGATGGCACGTCCGAGCGGGTGAGGGCCTAGACCGCTTGTGCCCCCCGAGTCCCGTCTTCTTCCCAGCCATTGAGTCGGTTTATGGCATCCTGAGTTGTCAGATCCATCGGCGACGATGGTGTTGGAATGCATGATGCCTTATGGCTGCCGTGCACCCGCAATTTTATCAGCCGGATGCCAGCGGCAGGAGAGGTTCTGGAATGGCTAGCAAACCCGAAGTCAATCCGAGCGTACAGCCGCAGAATGATCCGTCGCAGGATGGTTCGCAAATCACGCTCGGGTCAGGCGATGTTCAGCAGTTGTCGCAGTTGATCGAACAACTCGCCGCAGAAGCCGTCGCGGTTGACGCGGAGGACCTGACGACTTTGGCTTCCATGCATAGCCAATTGCTCTCCCTGCAGCAGCACGCCGAACAGTTGCCTGGCCAAGGCGATGCCAAAAAGATTGGGCCCATTGCCGCTGAAACGAGTCATCTTGTCGAACAGCTCATCCTCAGGCAAGCGGACGACGCCGCTGCCTGTTTGCAGCACATTGGCCAGGAGATCACGCAGTTACAGCAGGTGATTAACTCGACCCACGGCGGTGCTACCGCAACGGGGGCAACGGATGTTCCCTCCAGCCCGGCGGCTGTCCAGGAGCAACAAACCCCACCGCCGCCGGCTCAGGACAAGCCACACGCCCTGGACAAGGCGGCGCAACCCTCCGCCGAGGCGATTCCCAGTGAAACAGTGATTAGCGGGGATGATGCCCCGCTTGTGGCTGAATTCGTGAGCGAAGCTACCGGGCACATAGAGACGGCGGAAGCGGAACTGCTGAAACTGGAGGAGCAGCCGGAAGACCCGGAGGCACTCAACGCGGTATTCCGCAGCTTCCATACCATCAAGGGTGTGGCAGGCTTCCTGAACCTCCGACAAATCGGCGCGCTGGCCCATGTGGCAGAGAACTTGCTGGACTTGGCCCGGCGAGGAGAACTGAAGCTCTGCGGTAATGCGGTTGACCTGGTACTGGAAGCTATCGACCAGATGAAACTGCTGATCGCCGACCTGGATGCCGCCCTTCGTCAGGGCCGAGCAATGGCCACCCAACCGGATCTTCCATCCCTGTTGGAGCGGTTGCGGGCCTGTGCCGCGGGCTCGACAGTGCCCGAAAGCAAGAAGGAGACGACCAAGCCCGTTTCGCCCAAGGCCACCCCGGACCAGACCAAAGATCCCAAAAACGGAGCCCATCCCAACGCTGTGGGTGGTGGTGTAACTGAGACAACCGTTAAGGTGGCCACCGACCGCCTCGATAACCTGATCAACATGGTCGGCGAGCTGGTCATCGCGGAATCCATGGTTCGGCAGGATGTGGTGTCGCTCCGGAGCGACGATCAGCGCGTCGCCCGCAATGTTAGCCACCTCAACAAGATCACCCGCTCCTTGCAGGAACTGTCGATGTCCATGCGCATGGTGCCGATTCAGGGCGTCTTCCAGAAGATGGCGCGGCTGGCTCGGGATCTTGGCCGCAAGTCCATGAAGCAGGTCGAATTCTCCACCGAAGGTGGGGAGACCGAGCTCGATCGCAATGTCGTTGAGGCCATCAGCGATCCGCTGGTGCACATGGTGCGCAACTCGGTCGATCACGGCATTGAAAGCCCCGAGGATCGCCAAAAGGCCGGCAAAACGCCGGCTGGACACGTTCGGCTTCGCGCTTTCCACCAGGCGGGCAACATCGTCATCCAGATCAGCGATGATGGCCGAGGGCTTAACAAACAGAAAATCTTGAAGAAAGCCATCGAGTGTGGAATCGTCCAGCCCGAGCAGTCGCTCGGCGAGCAGGAGATCTTCCAGCTGATCTTCCACGCGGGCCTGTCGACAGCAGATAAGATTACCGACATTTCCGGACGCGGCGTCGGCATGGATGTCGTCCGGAAAAACATCGAAGCCCTTCGCGGAAGGATCGAGATTGCCTCGACCGAGGGGCAGGGCACGACGTTCACGATCCGGTTGCCTCTGACCCTGGCGGTGATCGATGGTCTGGTCATCAAGGTGGGCCAGAATCGCTATATCCTGCCGATGACCGGCATCGAGAAGAGCCTGCGTCCAACGCCGGAGCAGATCTCGACCGTGCAAGGCCGCGGCGAAGTCTGCCACGTGCGCGGCTCGCTGCTTCCGCTGTTCCGCTTGCATCGCCTCTTCAATGTCAAGCCCCTTACGGAAGACCCCACGCAAGCTCTGGTCGTGATCATTCAGGACAACCACCGTCGATGCTGTGTTTTGGTCGATGAACTGCTTGGCCAGCAGCAGGTGGTGATCAAGGCCCTTGGCGAACTTGTGGGCAAGGTGTCGGGCGTCTGTGGCGGTGCAATCCTGGGGGATGGCAATGTCAGCATGATCCTCGACATCCCAGGGTTAATTGACTTGGCATTGGCAAATGGTGCGACGGCCGCGTGAGCGTCCGGATGTGTGATGTTGGAGTGACGCATGCTTCATACCGAATCGGAAATCCTCAGCGATCGCGATTTCCATCGCATCAGCGATGTGGTGTATCGATACTGCGGCATCAACCTGCACGAAGGCAAACGCGAGCTGGTGAGGGCTCGCATTGCCAAACGGCTGCGGTGTACAGGCTTCGAGAGATCCGCGGATTACCTCGATCAAGTTCTGGCCGATGAGCAGGGCGAGGAGTTTACGCACCTGATCGATTGCCTGAGCACCAATCTGACCAGTTTTTATCGGGAATCGGTCCACTTCGACTATCTTCGCGAGAGGCTCCTGCCCGAGTTGCTCGATCGTAAACGCCGCGCAGGCGTCAATCGCATCCGGGCGTGGAGCGCCGGCTGCAGCTCCGGCGAGGAGCCCTATACCCTGGCCATTGAGTTGCTGAGCAACACGAACGATGCCCAGGGCTGGGACGTCCGCATTCTGGCGACCGACATTTCCGTTCGTGTCCTGAAAATGGCGCAGGCCGGCATGTACGACGCTGCTCGCGTCGAAGCCGTCCCGCCCCTGCTTCGGCAGAAATACCTGATCCCGGCTCGCCGGGATGGCCAAACGATGTATCAGGTCGCGCCCGCAGCACAGCGGCTGATCCGCTTTGCCCGGCTGAACCTGATGGAAACTTGGCCTTTCAGTGGACCTTTCGATTTCATCTTCTGCCGCAATGTGATGATCTATTTCGATAAGCCCACGCAACAGACCCTGGTCAACCGCTTCTGGGAGTGCCTGGAGAAGGGCGGCGTGCTGTTTACCGGCCACTCCGAATCACTGACTGGAATTGCGCATAAGTTCCGTTACGTGCAACCGACTGTCTACGCAAAGGCCTAGATTGCCGTAAGAGGTGTTTGGTGAACATCGTGGTCAACGTATCCGATGCCAAGGCCAGTCGCGATCCCCAGGACGTGCTCGTCACCTATTCACTGGGTTCCTGCATCGGCGTTGCTTTGTACGATCCGGCTGCTCGCATTGGAGGACTTCTGCACTTTCAGCTTCCCAATTCGGGCATCGATCCGCAGCGGGCGCAACAGCACCCTCTCATGTTTGCCGATACCGGTATGGAGAGCCTGCTGAACAAGCTGCATGAGCTTGGTGCGGTGAAGAGCCGACTCAAGGTGAGATTGGCGGGTGCGGCTCAAATGCTCGGCGACAGCAATCTCTTCAACATCGGCCGGCGCAATCACGCGAGCATTCGCAAGATTCTTTGGCAGTCGGGTCTGCTGATCGAAGGCGAAGATGTCGGCGGAAGCTCGCCTCGAAACATGTATCTGAACCTCGCCGACGGCCAAGTAATGATCAAGGCGGGCGGTAAGACGCTTAGCTTGTGAGCAGGATAGGACATGTGCCATAGACTTCTCATTGTCGATGATTCAGCCACCACCCGGGCAATCATCAAACGCGCCATTCAACTGGCCCATGTGCCGGTTGAGCAGATGGCCGAAGCAGCGAATGGAAAAGAGGCGCTGCTCCTGATGGCCACGACGCGCTTTGATTTGGTCCTGGCTGACCTGAACATGCCGGAAATGGGTGGCTTGGAGATGACCCGCCGGATGCTGGCCGATCCCGCGACGGCTTCCGTTCCAGTCATCGTCATTTCGGCCGAACCCAATGTTGCCATGTTGGTGCAAATGCACGACTCGGGCATCAAAGGTTACCTGCGCAAGCCTTTCACCCCCGAGGGCATCCGTAATCTGATCGGTCCAGTGTTGGGAGTTGCTCATGCCTGAAGTCGCGATCGATAGACTGGTAGAAGTGCTGGTCGAAGCGCTCGAGCAGATGGCCTTCATCATGCTCTGCCCGTTGGAGGAACCAGCAGAATCGCCCGCAGATCCGGTGCTGGCGAGAGTTCAGTTCGATGGGCCCGTTCGCGGTCATGTAGACCTGTTGACCGGCAAACAGCTGGGCATCGCCATGGCCGCCAATATGCTCGCCAGCTCGATTGACGACCCGCAGGTCGTAGCGCAGGCGAATGACACCCTGCGGGAACTCCTGAATGTGACCTGCGGCGCGATGCTTAATGAGTGGATGTCTCAGCTGGGTGGAACCTTCCAGATGCAGATCCCCAGCGTCACGGTGATCTCCAAGGAGCAATGGCAGCAGTTGATGAATACATCGGACTTCATGGCCTTGGATGCCGAGGGCCAAGTGATCGCCATTCGCCTGGTGAAATCGGAATAATGAAGAGAGCCTTCAACAGTCTCGCTAAGCAGACAAGACGCATCCGAGTCCTCATTGTCGATGACTCGGCTGTTGTGAGGCAGTTGCTCAGCCGCGAGCTCAGCCGCGACCCGGCGATCGAGGTCGTCGGGGTGGCCCCGGATCCTTACGTGGCTCGCGAAAAGATCATTTCGCTCGAGCCCGATGTGATCACGCTCGATATCGAAATGCCGCGCATGGACGGAATCACCTTCCTGCGCAAGCTCATGCAGCATCACCCGCTGCCGGTCCTGGTCCTCAGTTCATTGACGGCGAAGGGAACCGAGACCGCTGTGGATGCAATGGCGGCGGGCGCGGTTGATGTGATTGGGAAACCCGGGTCGGCGTATACGTTTGGCGACCTCGGGCCCCAGCTCGTTGAGAAGATCAAGGCCGCCTCTCGCATGTGTGTGTGCAAGACGCCCTCTGAGCCGCGGATTCGGTCGCAGATGCCGGCGATGCTGCATACCACCGACAAGCTGTTCGCTATCGGGGCGTCCACAGGTGGTGTGCAGGC
>JBLNDH010000332.1:0-6188 GCA_050261455.1 Bacillota bacterium | reverse complement strand
ATCCAGTGTTTCGCGGACCATCACGCCGGACTTGGCCCAGCCGTCCGTGGTGTTTTCCATGCCGGTGATCCGGGCGGTCATCCGGAAATCGCCGCTGACTTTCATATAGGCATAGTGGAGCTCGTCGGCCGCGCCCCAGATGTCGTTGCCGCCACCGGTCAACTGCCAGACGCTGGCGCTGGGGTTGGTTGCGGCTTTGCCGACATCCGTGCCCGTGCCGATACCGATATCGACCTGTTCCCACGAGGCGGGCAACGTTTCGCCCATGGTGCCGACATTGACAATGTTGCTAACGACGGCGTCGCCGGCCGCATTCGTGGCCACCACGCGGTAGTAGTACGTCGTGCTGCTGGTCAAGCCGGTGTCCGTGAAGCTGGTGACGTTCCGGTTGGTCGTAGTCACGGCCGTCCAGTTGGTCTGACCATCGAGCGAACGCTCAATGCGGAAACCGGTCTCGTTGAGCGAGTTATCCGTCCACTTGAGCGAGACGTTATCCTTGCCGAAGCTGGTGACAGTCAGGTTGCTCACCGCCGGCGCCACGATCGCCGCGGGCGTCGTCACATCGATCGAGGCGCTGATCGTCTCGCCCCAAGCATTGTGTTCCACTACGCGGAACTTGTATGCCGTATTCGGCGCCAGGAAGTCGATGGTGTAAGCCGGCGTCTGCACGGCGGCGCCATTCGGGTTGGAAACCAGCGACGGCATACCATTGTCCCCGCCATCGTGATCGAGGAGGGTGCGGGCGGTGGTCCAGGTCTGCCCGCCATCGGTGGACATCTCGATCCGCGTGGAGGTCTCGTTGATCGCGTTGTCCGTCCAGGAGATGTTAACCGACGGAGCGCCGCCAGGGGTGGTTACCGTGGTCAGGTTCGTCGCAGCCGCCGGAGCGGAGTGCACCGGGCTGAACACCTCCGCCGGGATCTTCGTCCAAGCCGTGGCGCCATCCCATGCCGCACCGACGCGTTGCCAGAACACGTGGGCGCCGGCGCCGCCGCCGCTGTCATACATTTCGTAGACGAAGCTGTAGGACTGCCCGGCGACGAGGTTCAGCGTGTGGAAGGGAATTTCCTGCGGAGCGGTTTCGTTCTGCCCACGCGGATACCAGCCATTGGTGACCAGCTCGCCGTTGACCCACAGGCGGCAGCCGTCGTCGGAACTGGTGCCGAACACGTACTCGCCGCTTTCGAGTGGAGTGACGTTGCCTTCCCAGCGGATGAAGAAGTTGTCGGCGGCAACGCCTTCCGCGGGCGAATTGTTGTCACCGTAATTGCTGTCAATCTGGGCGTCGTTACGCTGCAGCTGCAACGTGCCATCGCTGACCAACGCCTTGTTGAAGCCATCGTAGTAGGTTCCGATCAGGCCGGTCGTACCCGTGGTGGCACTGGTCTTGATGTGGACCACGTTGCTGACGGATTCGCCGTCGTAGTTGACCGCCCGTACGCGATACCAGTAGTCGGTGTTGGGCTTGATGAGGACGTCGGTGGCGCTGGTGGAATTCTGGGGCCGATTCGGACCCACGGTGGTGGGGGAGGTGAAGGCTGAATCGGTCGAGCGTTCCACGACGTAGTACAGTTCCGACACCGACTGGTCGTCCCAGCTCAAATCGATCTGGGTGCCGCTATCGTAGGCCGAGAGACCGGTCGCCTTGGCGGGCGTGGCCATCTTCGGGGTGTAGTACTTGGCCGGGATGCGTTCGCGGGTGCCGTCGGGCTTGATCCAGTCCAGCTCGGCGCCAGCGCCGCCGCCGGTGTCACAATGATCGAAGATGATCGTGTACCAGTGGCCGGCTTCCAGATCGATCGTGGTCAGTTGGGTTGCGTCCTGAACGCCATGGCCGGCGTTGTCATAGCTGACGTTCGTGCCATCGATGTAGACGTAGCCCATGTCATCGGTGCGGCCGATGAAGGTGTAGGTGCCGGTCTGGGGCGCCAGGATCTGGCCGCTGAAGCGGGTGGAGAAGTTCAGGTCCACGCCGGTCGCCGGGCTGGCTTCGCCCCAACCGTAGTTGATGCCGATGTTGCCTTCGACGATGGCTGCGGGCGTGCCGCTCCAGTTTTGGGCGGTGTTGTTGAAGTAGCGGATGCTGATGCCCGAGTGCGTGCCGATGGTCCAGAAGTCGGTGACTTCCTCGGAGCTACCGGCGCCATTCACGGCCTTGAGGCGATAGTAGTAGGTGGTGCCCACGGTCACGTTCGTGTCGGTGTAGGTCGTCGTGTCGGCCGGGAGATTGACGGTGGTCACGTTGGTGAAGTTCGGACTGGTGGACCGCTCCAGGACGAAGCCGGTCTCGTTGCTGGCATTGTCCACCCAGGTGAGCAGCGTGCCCTTCTCATCGGCGGTGCTGCCGGCCACGAAGCTCTGGGGCGTGCCGGGCTCGTCGGTGTCCGGGGTGGCGTTGACCGCCACATTGGCGAAGGTCGCCTGGTCGACGCGGGCGTTGTCGTGCGCCGTAACCGCCAGCCCGACCAGCACCTTGTTGGGCATGTTCTGGGCCCGGGTGATCGGATTGTAGTTGGCGTCCGCATACGGTTGCCACTCGCTGCCATCATACGAGTAGTAGGCCGTGAAGGTGTTGCCCACGCGGGCCAGTTTCATCCAGATGCCCGCGCGGCCCAGGCCAGCGCCCAGCCCCACGCCCCAGGAGTCGGCGTTGGCCGCGGCCCGGCCCTGCAGCTGCAATGTGTTCGCGTCGGTGGTCGCCAGGATGATCTGCGGGCTGCCGGCGTCGGTGCTGCCGCGGATCATCAGACCCGCCTTGGCCCAGTCATTCTGATCCGCCGAGGTCACGCCGCTGAAGTCTTCCACATAAGCGATGATCTCGCCATCGCCATCCAGTTCCCGGTACGCATACTGGCAGGCATCGGCTTTGTTCCAGATGTCCGAGCCGCTGCCTTGGATTATGAACTTGCCGTCCACATAGTCAGACGTACCGGCGATTGCAGGATCTCCCGTCGGATCCCCGGCGGTGCCCACGTCCTGATTCAGCCACCCTGCCGGCAACGAGAGCAGTTGCCGCGATTCCAGGGATTCCAAACCGAACCGGAGAGTCTGCTCACAAGCCCGCTGCAGGATCCTGCGCGAGTGCTTCTGACCGTTGTTACGCCGAGATGCGCCGCTTCGAAGTGTGGTGTGCATAGATACCCTTGCTCCACAAAAGTAGAAATGAACTAATGCCCTAAATGCCCGACACGTGAGACGTGTACTACGTTCCTATTAAAAAGAACTAAAAGTCTCTATACGGCAACGCTCTATATCAACCTGCCTACTGCAGGGACACAGAAACTTCACCACTTGAGAAGCAGGCACGAGAAGCGCGCAACAACTACTGCGAGGTTGGCTGCGTTATCGAACAGCGAACCGCGCGCAATCTGCTGCCGCCTTTGGGTAGAAACGCCTCATCTCCCGCTACCAAGGCAGTACTTCTCAAGTCCTGAAACTCAACAACCGTCCGCGCAGCACAGATAGGAATCTGCACGGAAAACCGACCGGTCCAAGAGACCTCTACACCCTACCCACGCAGCACAGAAATGATCTGCGTGGATATACAAACGGCCTACTTCAACCTGCACTCCAATCAGTTATCGAATTCAGGAATCGACTGGACTCCATCCTCCGATGTTGCGATCTCCAAGTTGCAGGCCCTCTGCACAATTCGACGAGGGGTCGTCGGCATTGTGCGAGCCCAGCCTTTCGATAATGGATTGTGCCACGTTATTTTTTAAATGCAACTCGTTTGCCCAATTTTTCCATGTGCTGGCCAAATCAGGTGCTAGCACACAAGATCGGAATCATTAAGGGTGCCGAGCACCCCTTCGTTGGCGGTTCGGAATACCGATAATAGGGGCTTTGGCAGACTGCGCGGTTTATCCATTTGGGTAAGCAAAGTGGGTGCGATAGCGGGGATGCCAGGGTCCGAAACGAGGAATGGCCAGGGTGTTTGGGGAAGGTCGACAGCCAGCGTGGCAGATGCGGAAGATGCGCCTTGGCCGATGAAGGCGGAGTCGACCAGGAAGTAGTCGTCGCCATCGATCACCCCGTTCAGGTCCACATCGCCGTTGCGATACTGGTCCAGCTTGGAGATGAAGCCGGAGTCGATCAGGAAGTAATCGTCCCCGTCCACGATGCCGTTGAGGTCCACATCGCCGTTCCAACTGAAGCGGACCAGAATCGAGTTGGCGTCCACCGGCAGATCGCCGAACTGGGAGAAGAGCGGCGTCTGGCCATCGCCGTTGTCATTGAGAGCGATGGCTAAGCCCCGAAGATCATTGGTTTTGGCCTGCGAACTGGTGAGGCCGGGGCCTTCCCAGGGGTCGGGCTGACTGGAACGCGCTGTTTTAATCCAATTACTCGTCTGATCGAGGACGGCGAGGCGGGAGGTGGAATCGGCATGCACGATCAAATTGCCCTGGCCAAGGTCGAGACGTCCTTGGTCGCCGATGACCAGGTTGGCGGTGGCCAGGGTCGTGTCGGGTGAGCTTCCCAGGTTGACCTGACCGGCGTCGCGGATCGTCAGGGCGGCCAGGATAAGGGTGTCTGAAATCACCAGTGAGGCGGAGCCGCTGATGGTGAAAGCGAAGTTGGAACCGGCGATGGTCAAGGTGTCGCCGAGGGCGTATCGACCATCGCTGATGGTGAGGGCGTTGGTCCCGGCACCGGCCTGGATTTCCAGCTTCGTCGTGAGGCCGGCGGAGATGCGAAACGCATCGTCGGCGGCGCCATCGGCATCATGGGTGGCGGCATCGAGAGTCAGCCTGGCCGTATCGGATAGCATCATGGGTACCAGACTGGCGGAGCCACTGGTTCCGGATACGCGGGTAATGCCAGTCGAGGGACTTGCGATCTCCAGGGTGTCTTGGCCATTGGGGGTGATCAGCGTGACGGAAGCGAAACGGTCGATGCGGAGGGAGTTTAAGCCCCAGAACGCGATCGTCCGATCGCCAACGCCAAGAGTGCCACTGGCGGGTACGGTTGGGCTGGGGTTGTATGCGCCGATTGAAGAGGCATCGCCGATGAGCGTCAGATTCTCGGCATGGACTTCAAGGGAGTTGTCGGGCAGCACGCTCCCGGTGGACAGATCGACGGTGACGGTGTCGTGGCCTGATCCGCCGTCGATCACCAAATTCTTCAGGGCGGCGGCGGAGATGCTGTAGGTGGGGGCTTGGTCTGGAGTTGTGTTCACGAAGACTTCGATGGCATCGCCCACGCGGACCAAATGGAACGTGTCGTCGCCGGGGGTGCCCTGAAGGGAGGTGGCCGTTACCGTGAAATCATCTGTTGGACTATTGGCCAGGGGGAGGTTGGCCAGATCGCGGATGCCGGAGGTGGGCCCGTTGAGTTTCAGGGTGTAGCTGCCTTCGAGGAAGGTGAGGGCCGACAGATTACCCAGTGTCCAGGTGAGGCCGTCGCTGGTGGTGAGAGTCTGGGCGGACGTCAGCAGGTTGCTGCCGCCATTGCGGGAGAGCACCAGATCGGCCAGATCGAACCCGGTGATCGGTTCGCTGAAGGTGAGGGTGATTGAATCGATAGGGGCCTGACGCGGATCGGGTTGCACGGCGGCGATCGTGACGGTGGGCGGCAGGGTGTCGTTGTTGGCCCGGCCGGGAGAGCCACCGCGAACCTCGGCGGCCCAGTTGGCGACGTCATTGCCATACTGATCAGCGGCGATGCGGGCCAAGGAGGAGCCGGTGCCATCGGGGGCCGTCGGCCAAGGCGTGCCGCTGTCGTATTTGACTCGATCCACCACCACATACGGCACAAAGCCGTTGAGCTCCGGATCGACGGGTTTGCTTAATTCGAGATTCTCGCCGGCGTTGTCCAAGGCACCCGTGTAGGGGCCATAGATCGGCACATTAGACGGGATGCCGTAGGCGGCGCGGAAGGCGTCCGGCTCTGTCGGTACCACCAAGGCATAGCCATCTGCAGGAATCATGGCGCCGGCGGGAAATGCGAAGGTGATGCCGCTGGTGAATCTCCAGGTGTTCTCGGGGTGAAGAGGATCGTACAACAGTGCATCGGAGCCCGTGATGTTTCGGAGTTCAATGAACTCGCTGGCGTCCACCGACGGGTTGTACATGATTTCGTTGATGACGACGGGGCCAACGAGGGGATAGGCGTTGGCCTGGCCGGGGGTGGGACCGCTGAGGGGCACGAAGTCGCTGCCGCCGGTGCTCTTGAGGTAGCGGCCCAGG
>JBLNDH010000331.1:0-12935 GCA_050261455.1 Bacillota bacterium | reverse complement strand
CGTAGGTGCTGCGGACCTGGCCGGTGGGATCGGTGCTGCTCTTCAAATTGCAGGGGTGGGCTTCGTCGCCGAGGTCCCAGTCGTGGGCGTAGTCGCGAGCAATCTCCTGGAGTTCCTGTGGGGAGAGATTGGGTTTGTTTACGGATTCGACAGCTTCCTTGATTTCGGCTTCGTCGAGCAGGGTGGCGGTGACGCTGGTGAGGCTGGGATGCATCAATAGCCACTTGCAGGCGAGTTGGTGGACGGTCATGCCGTGGGCATCGGCGTATTTGCGGACGCGTTCCAACTTCTGCAGGCCATAGACTTTCCAGGCCTCGTCGCGGAACTTGCGGTGGTCCTGAGGGCCAATGACGGTGCTGAGGGACATCTTGCCCTTAAGGATACCACTGTTGTCATGGACACGAGCGAGGACGCCGGCGGAATAGGCATTGGCGACTTCGCAGAATTCGCGGCCGGGGTTCTGTTCGAAGAGGTTGAAGACGGTTTGGACGGCCTTGGCGCCTTTTTCCATCATGGCGACGAATCCTTCTTCGCGCCATCCGATGGCCGGGCCAAGGGATACGCCCCAGACTTTGATTTTGCCCTCGGTGCGGAGCTTTTCGAGCTCGGCGAAGCAGTCATCGCGGAACTGGGGGAGCTTGATGTTGTGGGCCATGTAGAGATCGATGTGATCGATGCCCAATCGCTTGAGGGATTGCTCGAAGGCGAAGCGGAGGAACTGGGGGGAAAAGTCCTGTTTGCGTTCGCGATGAGAGCCGGGGGAGCCGGGGTCGGAGTAGAAGTCGTAGCCGAACTTCCCGCCGATCTGGAGGTTATCGCGAGGGACGGTTTTGAGGAACTTGGCGAAGACGGTTTCAGCACGGCCATTGCCGTAGGCATCACCGTTGTCGAAGAACGTGATGCCTTGGTCATAAGCATATTGCATGAGGCGGACAGCCCGCTCATCGGAGTAATGGCCCCACCAATCAACCCCGGCGATCCAGCAGCCGAAGGAGATGGGGGAGACTTCGAGGTTGGTATTGCCGAATCTGCGACGCTCCATGGAGGGTGATCTCCTGAAATAGAGTACAGGGAAGGATAGTCGGGCTGAGGCGGAAAGTCAGGCGGGGGGAGAGAAGTAGCAGTGGAAGAGGCCGGTTGGGAACCGATGGGGGCACAGTGAGGACTGCCGCCGGACCACCGGGGGCACACGGGGAGCCACGGGTGTGTAATACGTGAATGCGTAAGGGGTTGCTTGATGGGAGAGCGACGAAGCGACAGAGCGACGGGAATAAGCGGGTATGGGCGGAGCCGCCCATGCCACGTTCTTCATTTGCCACGGATGAACACCGAAGGAGCGCGCAGGGCAAGGGGCCCGGGCTATGGGGGGCGAAGGGTTGCCGGGCTGAGCGAGAGATGCCGTAGGCGTTAATCCTCGGTCAGACGACGATCACCTTTGCGGGCGGGATGCCGTTGAACGAGAGGGCGCTGGCGCAGCTGTAGGCACCGATGTTTGGGACGTAGACGACGCTGCCGACGTCCAGTTCGGGGATTTCTTCGCTCAGCGAGATCGTGTCGAACGAGTCGCACGTGGGCCCGGCCAGGATGCTGGCGTACTTCTGGGTTTTGACCAGGGTGTGGAACTCGTATTTGCAGTGATCGAAGACGATGCCCGAGAAATCGCCGTAGACGCCATCGTCGAGGTAGTAATAGTTCTTGTTGTTGCGAATGGAGCGGCCGACCACGCGGGTGATGAGCATCCCGGCTGGACCGACCAGCGCCCGGCCGGGTTCAGCGATGATCTCGACCTCGGGCGGGAAGAGGCGATCCATTTCCTGTCGCATCTGCCGGGCATAGGCATCGAGATTGATGGTATCGTTCTTGAAATGCCGGATCGGGAAGCCGCCGCCGATGTCCAGCACTTTGATTGCTAAGCCGTGAGCCTTGGCCTCCCGAACCAAGCGGGCGGCCTGCTCGAAGGCGCGTTGATAGTTCTCGTAATTGGTGCACTGCGAGCCGACGTGGAAGCTGATTCCCTCCGGCTGAAGGCCGAGGGACTTGGCCTTCAACAGCATGGGGACCACCTGGTCCTCATCGGCCCCGAATTTCAGCGACAGTTCGACAATGCTGCCGAGGTTGCTGACCTTGAGCCTGGCCAGGACGCGGCACCCCGGGGCGTACTTGGCGATCTTGTACAGCTCCGGCTCGCTGTCGAAGGTGACGAAGTTGATCTTCGACTTGGTCGCGAACTGCAGCGCCTCGGGCCGTTTCACCGTGTTGGCGAAGATAATCCGTTTCGGCTCTACTCCCTGGTCCAGAACGAGCCGCATCTCGTTCTCGCTGGCGCAGTCAAAGCATCCGCCCAGATCGCGGAAAGTCTTGATGATATCGGGATGCGGGTTGGCCTTGATGGCATAGAACAGGCGTACCCGCGGGAGCAGTCGCTTAAAGCGGTTGTACTCCTGAACGAGCATCCGCTTGTCGATGACCATGAGCGGCGTGCCATGGAGCTTCACCAGCGCATTGATGCGTTTGGGGAGGGGCAGCTTCATGACCGAGATGGGCGTTCGATGCGTCGCCGCCGGTACAAACTGTGCCTCGTTCAGAAACGAGGTTTTGGCGGAACTGGCGGTTCCATTCATCCGTGTGGTCGTCTTCAGTCGTGCCGTCCCGTTGGTTGGGCAGGACATTCGCGAATGGGCGGTCCCGTTTCGCGATGGAGCCGGTGAAGCGGTGTTCAACTCGTGATCCCTCTTTGCAAAGAGCCTACAAAAATGGTCAGTGGTTCGCCAACATTTCTATGTTGCAGGCGGTCGGTTGGTTCGATGGAGTCGGCCTTTTGCAAGTTGGCCGGCCTCTTTGTCGCCAAGTAAGTGAACCACTAGCCCAAAAACGTGCATTACTATGCAATCAATGCGGGTGTGCTGTCAATAAAGCGGCTCAAATTCGACAGTCGCGGGGGATCGTGGCAGCCACATAATCGATGGCCGCCTGAAGCTGGTGGAGATCGACGGGCTTGGTCAGATGGCGGACAAAACCCGCCTCGAGGCTGCGGCGAATATCATCCTCCATGCCGAAGCCGCTGAGGGCGATGCCCGGCAGTTCATATTGCCTTCGCAGGTACTGCATCAATTCCGTGCCATCGCCGTCGGGCAGCCCGAGATCACTGATGACCAGGTCAAAGTCGTTTGTTTCGGCCAGTTTTTTGGCCAGGAACACGCTGCTGGCGGTCTTCACGTCGTGTTCAAAGCCAACCAGCAGACGGCTGAGGACCTTGGCCGTGTGCTCGTGATCTTCCACCAGCAGAATCCGCAGCTGTCGTTGACAGTGTGGGGCCTGCTTGCTGAGCGTCGGCTCGTTGTCGGCAGGGGGGAGCTGGACCTCCGATGCGGGGCCCAGCGGTAGCTGCACGGTGAACGTGGAGCCGCGGCCCTCGCCTTCGCTGGCCGCCTCAATCGACCCGCCATGCAGTTCCACGATGGCTTTGGAGATCGCCAGACCCAGCCCGAGGCCGCCATACCGCCGGGTGATGGACTGGTCACCCTGCTCAAAAGTCCGGAAAAGCTGCGGCAGCAGTTCGGGTCGGATCCCGATCCCGGTGTCGCAGATATCGACGCGTACCCAGCCGGCGCGATCGTTGTGGGTGCGGATGCGAATCTGTCCTTCGGCGGGGGTGAACTTGATGGCGTTGCGGATCAGGTTCCAGAATACCTGTTGCAGACGCCCCGGATCGGCCCGGACATAATGTTCTGCCGCTGCTGTTTCCACGACGATCTGGAGGCGTTTGCGGTAGGTTTCGCTGTCGCAAGAGGTCTTGAGGCTGCGGGCCAGGAGCGCATGCAGATCGACCGTTTCCTCACGCAGTTGCAGCTTGCCTCGCGCAATACGCGTCAGATCCAATAGATCGTCGATGAGGCGGGCCTCCAGTTCGACATTGTGCCCGGCCATCACCAGCTCTCGACGAAGCTCGTCGGGCACTTGCGGATTGATCGCCAAGGCGTGCAAGGTCAGCAGGACGGGTGTCAGGGGTGTTCGCAGCTCATGGGACAGGGTTGCGAGGAACTGGTCCTTGGCGTTGTTGGCCGACTCGGCGGCCTGCTTGGCACGGGTCAGTTCCTCCTCCGCCCGCTTGGCATCGGTGATGTCCCGTACTGTGAAGACGGTCAGGATCAACTGGCCAGTCCGGTTGTAGATGGGTGTTCCGCCGTAGTTCCCGATCCACGATTTGCCGGTATCCCGTCGGCGGACACACACTTCGTAATTCGAGAATCGTTCGCCCACCATGGCACGCGACGATGGCCACTGCTCCCTTGGCAGCGGACGGCCTTCGGTATCGCTAAACTCGAACACTTCGGCGGCATTTTTCCGCTGTTGCTGCACCTGCTCGATGTTCTCGAAGCCAAAGATGGCCAAGGCCGCGGGGTTCATGCTCAGGAGATTTCCGTGGGGATCGCCGATGACCAGTCCCTGATCGATGTTGTTGATGACCGCCTCAAGCTGGGAGAGGTGCAGCTCTGCCGCCGCCGCTAGTTCCTCGACGCGCCGCCTGGCCAGGATCTGTTCGGCCAGGAGTTGCTCTCGCTCCTGCTCCAGCCGCTTACGAGCGGTGATGTCGCGGAAGTAGACGCTCAACGTGTCTTGGGAGGGATAGGCGTGAACTTCAACCCATCGGTTGATGGCCCGGTGGCAGAGAGTCTCAAATTGAATCGGTGTCTGGTCCGCCATCGCTTTGCGGTACCGATCCATGCAGATGGAACATTCGGAGCAGTCTGTCATGCTTCGGAAGGGTTGGCCTATCACCGCCAGTTGCTGCACGCCAAAGCACGCCGCGGCCTTCGCGTTGATCTCCTTAACTTTCCAGTCCTTGTCCAAGGATAAGAAGCAGTCAGTGATCGTTGAGAGAACGTCGGAGAGGCGGCGATGGGAATACTCCAAATCTCTTGCGATGGTCTGGGCGCGTCGCCGCGATCGGTGCATCACGCCGCATAGAATGCTGATCAGGGTGCCTGCGATGACAAACATCATCAAGTGGGCAAAGGCCCCTGAACTTGGCGAGTCAATCCTGAATATGGGCGGGTGCGGGATCCAGAGTCCCACGGCCGCACCTAATGCCACCGCCAGGATCCCGCTTCCGGTTCCTCCAATGCAGCCCGCGACCATCACCGCTATCACGAGTACGAAAATCGGCGTGTGGGTTTCGAGGTAGGGGGCGGTAATCGCTACCAAGGCCGCTGTTCCCAGGATTATGATGCTCGACAGCACATATCCCCAGCTCGCAGATGACATCCGGACAGATACCATCGTTGCTCCCGACCTTTCCATGGGAACCGGTGGTATTCTTCTGTGCGCAAGCTCACCGGTTTAATACCCGAGAGTGGAAATGAGTACGAGCCATACCCGATACTGCGATTACAGAATATAGCTCTGGAAGGACTCCGAGTAAAGCCGGTGGATGGGCTGTTCAGTGGGTCACGTCAGTGCCGCTCAAGATCCCCTTGGCGATTGCCGATAACCCCAACGGGCGGGCAATCCCCGCCGTTTGCCTAATTTGACCGGCCTACCCGGGCGCTGTATAGTGGCTTAGGATATGAATCAGCCAGGGTTCATCCTGACGACGACCACGACGACGGCCGATCAGGTCGGGCGGTAAGGTGTCGTCTTAACTCGGATAATGACGACTTCGCCCGGCTCAAAGTGGCCGGGCGTTTTCGTTTTGTGGATTTTGCAGCACAGGCATCACTGAAACGCAGCTGCAGTGGAGCAACATATGGCGTCGATCAAACTACCGGACGGAAGCGTGAAGGAACTCGCCGACGGGACCACCGTCGCCCAACTGGCCGAATCGATCGGGAAGCGCCTCGCCCAAGCCGCTATTGCCGGCCGGGTGGATGGCAAGCTGGTCGATCTGGCCTATCCCCTCCGCGGCCAGCACGAAGTCCAGATCATTACCGAGCGCGACCCCGAGGGCCTTTTTGTCCTCCGGCACAGCAGCGCCCATGTCATGGCGCAGGCGTTGCGTCACCTCTACGGCAAGGACGTCCAGTACACCATCGGCCCGGTCGTGGACAGCGGCTTCTATTATGACGTCGAGCTGCCTCATCAGCTTTCGGTGGAGGAGCTTGCCAAAGTCGAAGCCGAGATGCAGAAGATCATCAACCAGCAGCTTCCCTTCCAGCGAGAGGAAGTCTCCGGCGATGTTGCTAAGGAGCGTCTGCACGGCGAGAACCAGCGATTCAAAGACGAGATTATTTCCGAACTGCAGCAGGCAGGCGAGAAGACCGTTTCCCTCTATAAGCAGGGCGATTTTCTGGATCTGTGCCGGGGGCCTCACAGTCCTCACCCCGGCAAGATCAAGGCCTTCACGCTCCTGAACATCGCCGGCGCTTACTGGCGTGGCGACGCCAAGCGTGAGCAGCTGACCCGCATCTACGGCACCGCCTTCTTCGACAAGAAACAGCTCGAAGCGCACCTGAAGATGCTCGAAGAAGCCAAGAAGCGTGATCACCGTTTCCTGGGCCCGCAGCTTGGCTTGTTCACCATTGATGAGAAGGTTGGGCAAGGCCTCGTTCTGTGGAAGCCCAAAGGCGCGATCGTTCGCAATGAACTGCAGAAGTTCATTTCCGAGCACCTGCGCCGCCAAGGCTATTCGCAGGTCTATACCCCGCACATCGGCCGGCTTGATCTCTACAAGACCAGCGGCCACTTCCCGTATTACCGTGAATCGCAGTTCCCGCCGCTGATTGACCGGGAGCAGATCGATGATCTGGCCAAGGAAGGCGTCAGCTGTGCTGAACTGGCCAATCGTCTGGCGAAGGGCGAGATCGATGGCTACCTGCTCAAGCCCATGAACTGCCCGCACCACATTCGCATTTTCGCCTCGGATCCACACAGCTATCGCGACCTGCCTGTTCGTCTGGCCGAGTTCGGCACCGTCTATCGTTGGGAGAAATCTGGCGAACTGGGTGGCATGACCCGCGTCCGGGGCTTCACCCAGGACGACGCTCACCTCTTCGTCACCGAGGATCAGCTTCCGGCGGAAATTGCCGGGTGCCTTGAACTGGTCAAGATCGTTCTAGGCACGTTGGGTATGGACCAATATCGCGTTCGCGTGGGTCTGCGCGATCCGGACAGTGCCAAATACGTCGGCGCGCCCGAGCAGTGGGACAAGGCGGAGAAGGCCTGTAAGGAAGCCGCCGCCAGTCTGGGAGTTCCCTTTACCGCCGAGGCGGGCGAAGCCGCTTTCTATGGCCCGAAGATCGACTTTGTCGTCAAGGATGTTCTCGGCCGCGAATGGCAGCTGGGTACTGTCCAGGTGGACTACCAGCTTCCACAGCGGTTTGATCTGAGCTACGTTGGTCCGGACAACCAGCCGCATCGTCCGGTGATGATCCACCGTGCCCCGTTCGGCAGCATGGAACGCTTCATCGGCGTGCTTACTGAGCATTTTGCCGGGGCTTTCCCGCTGTGGCTTGCTCCGGTGCAGGTGGCCGTCTTGTCTATCAGCGAGAAGTTCAACGATTACGCCAAAGAAGTCGGCAAGGCGCTCTTCGACGCCGGTCTTCGCGTTGAGTTGAACCTGGGCAGCGAGAAGATCGGTGCCAAGATTCGCGAAGCCACCCTGCAAAAGATCCCGTACATGCTCATCCTTGGTGAGAAGGAAGCGCAGGCTCGGCTTGTGGCCGTTCGCAGTCGTTCCGGCGGCGACCAGGGACAGCTGGCGTTGGATGAGTTTATCCGCAGGACTCAAGAGGAGGTTGCGACTCGCGGCCAGTCTGCTCATTGAGAACGAGGCCATATGGCCAATAATTCTCTTGAAACCTTTAAAACACTTGGGCAGAATGTAGTCCAAATTGCCAAGTTGCGCGTCGAATCAGGGCGAAGGCCCTTAGCCGAGGGTCTTCTTTAGGTGCTTGATTCGATCCATATGGTGGCAGTTTCGTATAGTTATAGGACAAGTTGCCCAATCCTGATGCCGAGCGGAGATGCTCAGCAAAGTCGGGTTGGGAAACGGGTTCTCAGGTGAGCAGCGATCATTGGACATGAGCGCTGTTCAGATTAAGGAAGATTGTTTTACAGGAGAAGAAGGCCATTTCTACCAATTATCGCCACAACGAGCAGATCCGCATCTCGCCTATTCGGCTCGTCAACGACAAAGAAGAACAAGTTGGCATCGTCTCGACCGCAGATGCGATGCGCATGGCCCGCGAAGCGGGTCTTGATCTGGTCGAGGTTGCGCCCAATGCCCGTCCGCCCGTCTGCCGAATCATGGACTACGGCAAGTGGCGCTACCAGCAGCAGAAGAAGGAAGACCGCAATCGCGCCAGCGCTAAAGCCGGCCAGCTCAAAGAGCTGAAACTGCGGACCGTGCGGATCGGGGATCATGATTTAGAAATCAAGATCAAGCGAGCGTACGACTTCCTTAAAGAGGGCAACAAGGTCCAGTTCACCTTGCAGTTCCGTGGCCGTGAGGTCGCCCACATGGACATGGGACGAGTGCTCTTCAGGAAGATCAAAGAGGATTTGTCGCCGGTCAGCAAGGTGGAACGCGACACCAAGCTGGAAGGGCGGCGAATGACCTTGGTGCTCCAACCGGAGAACAAGGAGAGCAAAGTCCCAGCCGGGAAGCCGGCTTCATCGCCGGCGGGGGCGCAAGCCGCTCGGCCGCCAGCTGTAGCCGCGGCACCTGCAGGTATGCCTGTATCGGCGCCCCAAGTGCCCTAATCGATTTCGGCTCGCCTCGGCTCTGCTTGCCAACGAGAATACCCCTATACGGACAGACGACATCGCCTGCCCATATGGGGGTGTTTTGTTGAGTCAAAGCCATCAGAATGCATGGGCGGGTGTGCCCATGCCATGGTCGCGCACGGGCAAGATGCCCCGTGCTACGGTGTAGGCAGGGGCCGCTACACGGAATCGGAAATTACTGTAAGAGGCAGCGCTCCGAGATCGAGGGGCTGACGCTTCCCTGGCTATTGACGATCGTCCCTTCGGGGTTGAAGCAGACGAGCCACGGGGATCATGTTCTCACGGCCCCTCGTTCTCCGTGGGCTGGGTGGTCGCTCCGGGCTTGAAGTTCTCGTCCTCCATCATCTCGCGGATTTTGCCCAGTTGCTTCTGCGTCTTGTAGCGCAGGTACTCACGCACATCCGGCGGCACCTGCGAGGCGGGTACCAGCACCTGAATGCCGCTGTCGAGTTGGATGATTCCGATCACGGGATCCCGGGGTGCGGCCGGAGCGGGATTGGCGGCGGCCGGTGCATTGGCGGCGCTGATCTGGACTCTCTCATCCTGGATGGTGTAACTCAAGCCCGTGGAGGCGGAGATCTTCGCCAACACCTGTTGAGCCGGTACGTTTTCAATCACGCCGCGAACCATTCTCGCTTCCGCCGGCACCACCTGCATCACACCGGGCTGATACTCGAAGGGCACGCCAGTCGCGTTGGAGATCTCGGTGAGAAGCTGAAGCAGGTCTTTACCCTGGTCGCCGGTTGAAAGGGTGATCGGCTTCTCCAGGAGGGCCCGCGTACGATCCTGTTTGGTGACGATGAGAATGCTTTTGCCCCAGGGATACCAGGTGGCCTTGGTCTCCTTGGGCAGGGATTCCAGGGCCTCCATGAGTGAAGCATTCCTCGGGATGAAAACCATTCGGTTGGAATCGATCGCATCTCCGAGACGGTTCTCGATCGCGATGTCCGGGTCCTTGGTAAGAGCCGCCAGGCGAAGGTCCACCGTCTCCAGAAGCTGGCGGATCGTCATGCGATCGGCCTTTGGATTCAACGGCGTCGAAGCCAAAAGATCCAGTGCCCGCAATTCCAGAACCGTCGCACGTTGCCCCAGGCGCTTCAACCCGGGCATCGGCTGGATCTCAATGAACTGATCGCGCAGGACCAGGGTCAATCCCAATTTCCGGGTGATCAGGGTCAATGCTTCGCGAAGGGTGTGATTTTCGATCGTGGCGCTGACATTGGTATCCCGCCCCCAAGGCAGTAATTCCCAGACGATCGGCTGCGCTTCCAGGCGAACACCGGTCTGCCGCCAAATCGCATCCATTGCGTCCGGTAGGGTGTTGTTCAGCGTCAGCTTGACTTGCTCATCCAAGGCCTTGTTGATCAGGGCAGAGGTATCCTGAGCCAACGCACTCAGGGCGGAAAGGCAGATGGCAACGGCGATCAACGGTAGGTATCGCATACTGGGCTCCAGGCTCAACTCACGGGATTACAGTTGTAAGGCAAGTTCCGCCGCCGTCAATGCGTTACCCCCGAGCGGGCAGCAATTCTCATTGCTGGAACAGAGAATTCTCCTGGGATGCAGCCGGCGTTTTCTGGTAGGCGATCTGGATCGCCAAGCTGGACGAATCGTCCCTTACAACGCCCGCGGCACTGTAGCTGTAGCCGCTGTTGGACCCGGAGATCTCGATCTGTGCCATTGGTGCCCCGGGAGCCTTTTCCGGCATGGGGCCAGTCACATGGGCAACCCTCATGGCAGGCGGCTGCGGAGATAATGGCGACGGACTATGGAACCGGATGGCCAACCCAATCGCAACGAACACACAGGCTGCCACGGCTACCCCCATCGCCGCACGAGCTCGCGTCCATACCAGGGAATAGCGGGCCTGCTGGGCGGCCTCGCCTACGCTCTCGGACAGGTGCTCGGAGAATCGATCCCAGTTCACCTGCGGCATCGGCCAAGCCTGCTTCACAAGCCGGTCCAGCGTGCGATACTCATCCAATACCTGTCGCGAGGCGGAGTCTGTCTTCAGCCGCTCTTCCATGGCTGCGCGATCGATGAAATTCAACTCGGCATCCATGTACTGGGTGAGGGCGAGCTCCGTCTGCTCATCGATCGGTGCAGCTTGGCCCTGTTGATCCACCGCCGCGGAGATCGTCTTGGCCAAGCAATCCCATTTGACCGCCGGCATCGGCAGGCTGTTCTTCAGGGTGTTATCCAGGGATTGGAATTCGGCGAGGATTTGCCGAGCTTCCGGATCGGTCGCCAAGAGCCGCTCGATCCCCGACCGTTCCTCCGCCGGCAGTGTGCCGTCGAGGTATTGCATGATCGAGAATTCGAGGTGCTCGTTTCGCATGGTGGATAGTGGTTAGTGGATAGGGGCTAGTTACTATCTACCAGCCACTTATTCACTATCCACTTCCTCACAAGTATTCCTTCATCAGCTCTTTCAACTTCTTCCGGCCTTGGAACACGTGCCATTTCACAGCTTCTACCGAACATCCCAAGGCCTCGGCAACCTGTTTCTGCGGCATTTCTTCGATCGTGAACATAATGATCGCTAGCCGCTGCTTTTCCGGAAGCTGGTTTAAAGCTTCCTTGAGCCGGTTACCCATCTCCTCGCTTTCGAGGCGATGTTCCGGATCGTCATCTCTGGCCGTCCACTCGCTGCCGCCCTGATCGGTCTGCTGGGCATCGGTCGGCCCGAGTAAATCGTCCAGCGGCAGCTGCGACCGCAACTTGCGGCTGCGTCGGTAGTTCAGCGACAGGTTGGAAACGATCCGCATCAACCAGCCGCCAAACGCTTCCGGCTTCTGCAATGTCCCCAGGCTGCTAAACGCCTTGAGGAACGCATCCTGGGTCACCTCCAAGGAATCCTGAAGGTTTCCCAGCAGCCGGTACGACACAGCCACTGCCTGTCGCTGGTAGCGTGAGATCAGCAGGTCGAATGTGCCGCGGTCGCCCGCGAGGCACTTGAGGACAAGCTGACCATCACTAGGCGAGACCTGAGCTTGCGATTCTGCCGCACCGAGCTGTCTCGCCTGGCTGTCCATAAATAAGACACTCTACCAGCAAGGGGGTTAGACTGATTCGAGAATATTGTAGCCGATCAAACGATGGACTGCGATCAGGCCACGAGGGTTGCAGATGAGTTATCGGGCTTTAGTTAGGAGTTCCCGGCCGTAGTCTTCGACTGCTTGGGTGATCTTGGCAACCCCTTCCCCGGCGTGCTGCTTGATCCGTTTTACGAACGCGCTGCCGACAATGGCCCCATCCGCCACGGGGGCCAACTGGGCCACGTGCTCGGGTTTGGATATTCCAAATCCAACACAAACAGGGACTTGCGTCAATTTCCGCAGTTGTCGCAGGTTTTCTTCCAGATCCGCCGGCAGCCGATCGCGCTCGCCGGTGATCCCGGTGATGGACATGTAATAAACAAACCCCGAACAGAGGTCTGCGATCTCCTTGCGACGTTCGGGGGCGGTGGTGGGGGAGATCAGGAGGACGGTATCCAAGCCCGCCAAGCGGACTTTGGTGCAAACCGATTGAGCTTCGGGGGGCGGGACATCGGGAAGGATCAGGCCATTTATACCGGCCGTGGTGGCGTCGGTCAGGAAGCGATCCAAGCCATAGCGGAAGACGATGCTGTAGCTGACCATGGCCAGGAGGGGGATGGAAACCTGGGGGCGGGCGGCCTTGATGGTGGTGAAGATGTCCTTGAGTTTCACCTTGTTGGCCAAGGTGTAGGCGAAGGCTTCCTGAATGGTGGGGCCATCGGCGATGGGGTCGGAAAAGGGAATGCCGATTTCGATGGCACTTGCGCCCGCTCGCTCCAAGGCGGGGAGCAAGGCCTGGGTGGTGGGCAGATCCGGGTAGCCGGCCGCGATGAACGGCAGCAGCCCAATCTGTTGGCGGGCCCGGAGATCGGCGAAAGTCTCTTTAAGGGAACGTTGCTTGCTCATGGTCAGTGGCGGCGATCATACGAGGGTGGCGGGGCGGGTCAAGCTGACGGGCTTTCCCGTGAGCGCATAAAAAAGGGCCGCGACCTTGGCTTTCAGTAGTAAGTGTTGCCACTTGGGCTCAAACTAGAGTCTGTTAAAGCAGGTCGCGGGCCACTGGTAGTATCGGCTGGTTGGGGTGGCGCATGAACTGAATTCGGGTGAATTTTGACCTCTGAAGGAGTGCTGAGTGCTCAGTGCTGAGTTCTGAGTGCTGAGTATCGCCCCAAC
>JBLNDH010000330.1:0-3367 GCA_050261455.1 Bacillota bacterium | reverse complement strand
GTAATCCCACCCCCACCCATCGCAGGCATCACCTTGAAGTCGTTCTTATCCAACCGCACCTGAATCCCCCCCGCCCGCGCCATCAGCACCGAATCCATCCCCTTCATGATCCCTTCACCTTGTCGCCCCTGAAAACGCGGCCTGCCTCCTCTCTGGGACGCATCCACCACCATCTCATCCACCCCATGCGTATCCCGCTTCACCCACCACCCTATCCCCGCCACACCCCCGCCTAGGCTCGCAATGACAACCGCCACCACCAGCCAATTCGGCACCCGCCACATCCCAGGCCGTTTAGAATTCGTACTCATACTCATATCCACACGCTCAAATCCCAAATGCACCCTCACCCATAACGCCCCACCTCTCCCTTTATTGGCCCAAGCATTCCTTCCGCCTATCCTCCTCCCCAACCCTTCGTCATTCGGGCTTTTGGTTATTCGTCACTGATTCGACATTCGGCCTTCGGGTTTCGTCATTCATTGGTCATTCGGATTTGATCCTTGGTCATTTCCCCAACGCCTCTGCCTTTACCGTGCCATCCCCCCCTCTTCCCCCACCTTTCACGTTCTTGTACCCTGTGCACTCAACGGAGGTACAACCGTGGCATCTCGCTATTCCATCGGCTTCGATTATGGTACCGAGTCCGTCCGCGTCCTCGTGGTGGACATCAAAGATGGCCGCATCGCCGGCCAGGCCATCAGCAACTACGAGCACGGCGTCATCGACCACGTCCTGCCCGGTACCCACGAAAAACTTCCTCCCGATTACGCCCTCCAGCATCCCCAGGATTGGCTGGACAACCTCGCCATCGCCTGCAAGTCCGCCATGAAGGCCGCCAAAGCCACCCCCGACCAGATCGTCGGCATCGGCGTCGATTTCACCAGTTGCACCATGCTCCCCGCCCTGCGCGATGGCACGCCCCTCTGCCTCACCGAGCAATTCCGCAAAATCCCCCTCGCCTGGCCCAAGCTCTGGAAACACCACGGCGCCAAGGCCGAAACCGATCGCATTAACCACATCGCCCGCCAGCGGAAGGAACCCTGGCTGGCCCGCTATGGCGGCATCATCGGTCTCGAATGGTTCTTCCCCAAGGTCCTCGAAACCCTCAATCACGCCCCCACCGTCTACGACGCCGCCGAAGTCTGGATCGAGGCCGGCGACTGGCTCGTCTGGCAACTCACCACCGGCCTCTTCCCCCGCTGCGAGGCCACTCAGATCGCCCGCTCCACTTGTCAGGCCGGCTACAAAGCCATGTGGAAACGCCAGACCGGCTATCCCTCTCAAGACTACTTCACTGCCGTCCATCGCAAGATGGCCAATGTCGTCTCCGAAAAAATGCCCGGCACCCTCCTGGCCCCCGGCCAACGCGCCGGCCTGCTCACCGAAAGCGCCGCCAAGCTCCTGGGCCTCCGCCCCGGAATCCCCGTCTCCGCCGCCATCATCGATGCCCACGCCGGCGTCCCCGGCGCTGGCGTCGCCTCCCCCTCCACCATGGTCATGGTCATGGGCACCAGTTCCTGCCAGATGATGACCAGCCGCATCGAACAACTCGTCCCCGGCATTGCCGGCGTCGTCGAAGAAGGCATCCTCCCCGACTATTTCGGCTACGAATGTGGCCAAGCCTCCGTCGGCGATGCCTTCGCCTGGGTCGCCAAAACCCTCAACCAGCCCCACGCCGACCTCAACAAACTCGCCGCCCAGCTTCCCCCCGGTAGCAACGGCGTCCTCGCCATCGATTGGCTCAATGGCTGCCGAACTCCCCTCATGGATGGCCGACTCAGCGGCGCCTTCGTCGGCATTACTCTGAATACCAAGCCCGAACAGCTCTATCGCGCCATCATGGAAGCCACCGCTTTCGGCGTCCGCTGGATCGTCGAAACCCTCCGTGACGGCGGCGTCCCCGTCCGCCGCTTCGTCGCCAGCGGCGGCCTCCCCGGCAAATCCCCCCTGCTCATGCAAATTTACGCCGACGTCCTCAACGCCCGTATCGCTCTCCCCGAAACCGATCAATCCGTCGCCATGGGCGCCGCCATCCTCGGCTGCATCGCCGCCGGCCGCGAAACCACCGGCTACGCCTCCATCAGCCAGGCCATCCACGCCATGTCCCGTCTCCGCACCGACCTCGAATACGCCCCCGACCCCAAAGCCCGCAAGCAATACGACAAGCTCTACCCCCTCTACCGTTCCCTCTCCGACACCAACGGCTCCCTCGCCACTATCATGCGTAAACTCCGCGACCTCTCCCACAACGGCGTCTGACCCCCATCAAACGTAGCACGGGCGTCTCGCCCGTGCGCGTTTTCCCGGTGTGCATCGGTGTCCCATCGGTGGCAAGCAACTATTGAGAGTCAGATCATTCCTGTCCATGTAAGCAGAGCTCGCGAAGCCGCTAAGGCGCGAAGAGGACGCGAAGGAAGAAAGAATCAGCTGGTCTTCTTCGCGTTTCCTTCGCGGCTTCGAGCCTTCGCGAGCTCTGGAGCCAAGAATCGACCCTCTGCAAGAGGACATTGTTCTTCTGACTCTCAATAATGTGCTATTGCTTTGCCCCGTACTCAAATGGTTCTGTGTGGAATTGGAAGGATGAGGCAGAAGAGCACTACTGAGCGTGGCCAGGGGATGCCTTGGCCTGACAACATTCAGTCCAAGGCATCCGTTTGGGTGCTGGCGGACGGGATGGG
Source organism: Bacillota bacterium (assembly GCA_050261455.1). Taxonomy (GTDB): domain Bacteria; phylum Planctomycetota; class Phycisphaerae; order Tepidisphaerales; family Tepidisphaeraceae; genus JAPLNB01. The sequence goes on along the minus strand of JBLNDH010000330.1, from coordinate 686 downwards.
TTCGCCACACTCTGGGCAGCGTTCTTTCGTTGCCCGCAGGTCATATCCGCAAGTAGGGCAAAGCCCTAGCTTGCGTCGGCGAGCAACGCGGTAGCGGCGAAACACCCAGCCAAGCGGAGGGATCGAGAGGACCAGCACCAGAAACCAATGTGGCAGGACCATCCATCGCGTTCGGTCGATGAAAGTCGGCCCGGTGAAAGGTTGGCCTGTGAATTGAAACCCGAAAAGATGTGGCTTGCTCTTCTGCACAAAGCCTAGTCCGATCCCCTTATACAAGAAGAAGTTGAAGTACAATGGCTTAGGGACCTCCGGCGGTTCGTTGTCTTGACGCCGGATATACCAATCACGCCGAAGGAGCACTCCGCCCCAGTAGGACGCCACATGATAGCCGCTCCAGCAGTAGTCATCGGGAGAGCCATCAATTCGAGAACAGGTCACCATTGTTACGCGGAAGTAGCTGAAGACCCACGCTACGACGGTGAAGAGCAGAACTCCTACCCAGAGCATTCGGAAAAAGCGAACGCGTGGCCATCTCATGGAATTACCTCCCCCGCCAGCGGCTTGGCGAAGACTGACGCGTCAAATCCGGGGCAGCGACCTTTGCAGGCTCAGACATCCAGCGTTTCATTTGCCACATTCCCCTTGCATGTTGCGGCAATGGTAACAGCCGACCTCCGAACTCGCCA
>JBLNDH010000329.1:0-10987 GCA_050261455.1 Bacillota bacterium | reverse complement strand
GTAGGGTACCGCGCTCCGGGTATCCCCGCCGCACCAGTTTAACCTCTACCGGCGGGGTTCGGCCCGTAGACAGGGGGATAGACGCAGAAGAAGTACCCAGAGGCCACGATGCTGATCATGGTAATGAGAACCACCGGCCGAACTCGAACCGGTCCACACTCGTGTGCTGCCCAGGATCTATTCTGGCTCATTTGGCAGGAAGTGGGCCATCCAGCTCATCTGCCTGCCCTTTCGTGCTTCTGGGTAGCCGTGGGGCTGGAGACACGAGGCGGATTCAAAACCGGCGATGTTTCAGCCATCGGGATGACCCTGGCTGAGTGTCATCGCTGTAAAGCGGAAAGAGTAGTGGCCGCACTGGACGGCTTCCATTGCATCAAAGGGCGCCCAATCCCCAACCGTTCCTGCAGTGGAATCTCAGCTTGCCTGGCCAGTGGTTCTTTAAAGAAGGTCTCTCCCCAGACGGAAAAGTCGCCCTGAATCTCCAACATGCCGCCGAACCTCTGCCCCACCATGAACGCTTTCGCGTTGCTGCCTGCTCGCTATTGCGGTATCTTTTTGTTTGGGTATGAGGTCCGGGTCTGGCCGCTCCATCGACGATGCCTGGGTGGCAGTGCGGTCAGAGCGGTTCGCTGCAGAGTTCCAGAGTGGCCGCCGCTCAAAGTACGCAAACACGCTTGCGTTTGAGAGCTAGGGAGGACGCTTGGGCAAGTCTACCACGAGAAACCGTCAACGAGCACGGAAGCCAAGCTTGGCAGAAAGGCTTGAGCCGCGTGTGCTGCTCTCGTCGGAGCTGGTGAAGGACATCGCCGCGGTCACCGTTGGCTCGTCACCCAACGGGTTTACGTCCTCCGGCGACTGGCTCTACTTCTCGGCCAACGACACCGTCCATGGCCAGGAACTCTGGAAGACCGATGGCACTGACAGAGGCACTTCGCTGGTTGCCGATCTCACGCCCGGGCCCGGGCACTCCAACCCCGGTGGGCTGACCGATGTGAATGGGCGCTTGTTCTTCGTGGCCGACAATCGTCTCTGGGTGACCGATGGCACCGCAGCCGGGACTTGGGGACTGGCAACCTTGAATATCACGCGTGCAAGCATGACGGCGGTGGGGAATCGGCTCTTTTTCTCCGCCCAGGATTCCGAACATGGATCGGAGTTGTGGACCAGCGACGGGACGCCCGCGGGCACTCACCTCGTCAAGGACATCAAACCCGGCGCGAGCTCCTCTGGACCTGCCGATCTGATTAGCTATGGCGGCCTGTTGGCCTTCCGCGCAGATGATGGCGTGCACGGCCAGGAACTGTGGCGCAGCGATGGCACCGAGCTGGGCACGTTCATTGTCAAGGACATCAATCCCGGTGCGATCGGCTCTATGCCGCTATACCCCGTGATCTTTGGAGATTCGCTGTATTTCAGCGCCAGCGACGGCGTTCACGGCGCGGAATTGTGGACAAGCGATCTGAGCACTAGTGAGACGTACTTGGTCAAGGATATCAATCCCGGGGCAGAGGGCAGCAGCCCGAGCCAATTATCCGTGATCGGGAATACACTGTACCTCCAGGCGTTTGAGCCATTGCACGGATCCGAGCTATGGAAGAGTGATGGCACGGCGGCCGGAACTGCAATGGTCAAGGACCTCACCCCGGGCCCAGGCACTTCCTTGATCTCCCGCGTCTCCCACATCGGCAACATGAACCTCTTCGTGGCGGCCGACAGCAGCACCATGGTGTGTCACACCTGGACCACCAACGGCACGCCCGGGGGTACGGTGCAGGTTTCCCTGAATGGCAAACCGTTCTCGGGCGGCCAAGTCGTGGCCGGAGGCTACCTGTATTACACGATTACGGTGGATTCCTTCACGGTCGACCTGTGGCGGACCGACGGCACTGCCGCTGGCACGCAGCAGGTGGCGACGGGCCTTTCTCAGCCATACCTCGGAACACTGAGCATGGCTGAGTACAAGGGCTCGCTCTACATCGGCGCCCCCACCCCCGGCCACTGGCTGGAACTCTGCCGCGTAGATGACGACAGCCCCGCGCCCAAGCTGGTATCGGTGGTCAATCAGACCACGTTCGATGGCGAACCGCGTTTCCCGGTGCGCAGCGGAAATTCGGTCTATTTCCTCGCCAACGACGGATTGAATGCCTACCAGCTCTGGAAGAGCGATGGCTCCGAAGCGGGCACCAGCCTGGTCAAGACCATCGGTGTCGGATGGGGTCCCGGCGGCTACGACGAGCCACGCTCGTTCGTGGCGGCCGATGCCGACGGCACGCTCTTCTTCAAATACCGAACCCAGCTCTGGAAGAGCGATGGCACCGCCGATGGCACCGTCATGATCAAGGATGTGGCCATCAATAACGAAGCACTGATTTACAGCATGACGGCGGTCGGCAAAACCGTTTACTTTGCCAATTGGGCTGAGCTCTGGAAAAGCGACGGCACCCCGGAGGGCACCGGCCTGGTCAAGGACCTTGGCCCCGGCTACGCCTACCCTGATGCGCTGACCAACGTCAACGGCACGCTCTATTTTGCCGCCATCGATGGCGTACATGGCTTCGAGTTGTGGAAAAGCGATGGCACCGAAGCTGGTACCGGCCTAGTGAAGGACATCGCGCCGGAAGCCAGTGACTCCAGCCCGCAGAACCTCGTCGACTTCAACGGCACCCTGTATTTCACCGCCACCACCCCCGAGAGCGGGCGCCAGATCTGGAAGAGCGATGGCACGGCCGAGGGAACGGTCCAGGTTACCCATTTGGCACAAGGCTTGGCCTTGGGACAATACTTCGAGATGCTGCCTGTTGGCGGCATCCTTTACTTTGTCAACAACGATGGCGAACTGTGGAAGACGGATGGCTCCGATGCCGGCACGGTACGCGTCAAGGAGATCTTCCCCGGCCTGCAGGGCTCGGGGGTGCAGGGCCTCACCAACGTCAACGGCACGCTCTTCTTCTTGGCGAGTGATCCGGCCTATGGATTGGAATTGTACAAGAGCGATGGGACGGAGGCCGGAACTGTGCGTCTGTCCACCACCCTTTCCGCACAGGACGAGTACCAACGCCTCGGGCCGATGCACCTCACTCCAGTTGGCAATATGCTGTACTTTACCGCAACCGACGGCGTACGCCCCCGGGAGCTGTGGCGCAGCGATGGAACCATTGCTGGTACGGCCATCGAAGAGGATTTGCTGCCGGGCTGGAGGGCAGACAATCCCACCAGCCTTGTGGCCCTGGGCAATTCGCTCCTCTATGTCGGCAAGGACCCGGTCCACGGTAGTGAATTGCGCCGGGTCGATGCCGTCCCTAAGCTGACGGCCGATGCCGGCGAGGGATATCGCCTCTACGAAGACCAGAGCATCACCCTTTCTGCCGCCGGCTCCTTCTCGCCCGACTCGAGCATTGTCTCGTACGAGTGGGACTTCAATTATGGGTACGAGGGCGTCTTCACCCCGGACGCCACGGGTCCCACCGCCGTCCTGAGCGGCGTCGATAGCCCCGGTCTCTTTGTTGCGATCCGCGTGACCGACGCGCTGGGCCGGAGCCACATCGATGTGGCCCGTGTGACCGTCCTGAATCGCCCGCCCACGGTCTCTATGAGTGGCAGTGCGGACCCGGTCAAAGAAGGCGAGTTTTATACCATTGCTCTGTACGCTGGTGACGATCCCGGGCCCGATACGATCAGTTCGTGGCGCATTGACTGGGGCGATGGCAAGACAGACTATATCCAAGGCAATCCATCCTCGGCCTCGCATGCCTACGGCAAGCCGGGCCATTTTGCCATCACCGCCGCCGCCTTCGATGAGGACGGGGGCTATGGCACCAACAGCATCGCAATCGCCAGTGTGGATGACAAATTCGGCCGGGAGGGAAAGGTCGTCCACCCCGCTCCGTCCAACCGCCGTCTTGTTGTTTTGGATGACGGCAAGATCGTCACCGCCGGCGGCGATGAGAACTTCGTGCTGACCCGCTACTTCGCCGATGGAAATGTGGATCCGACCTTCGGCAAAGAGGGGGACGTGGTCACCGACATCACCGGCGGGCCGGAATCGGCGCAGGCGCTGGTGCCGCTGGAAGACGGCCGGCTGCTGGTGGGCGGCACCGCCCGAGGCAGCGGCGGGTCGGACTGGGTCCTGGCCCGCTATCTGCCCGACGGCAGGCTCGACGAGGCCTTCGGCCAGAAGGGCATGCTGGTTCTCCACCGCGTGGATGGCGCCGCCGATGAATTGTGCAGCCTGGTCGTGAGCGGCGACTCCATCTACGCCGCGGGAAGCATCGATGAACGAGCGGCCGCGGGCGGAATTAACTTCGCAGTGGCCAAGCTGGACGCCGCAGGGCATCTGGACACTACGTTCGGCACTCGCGGGTATGCCACGGCCGCGTTTGGCACGGCAGCCCGCGCAGCGGCGATGAAGAAGCTGGACGATGGCCGCATCCTCCTGGCCGGCACCGCCAATCCCGACTCGCCGGCCAGCCAGATCGCGTTGGCCCAGTTCCTTCCCGATGGCTCGCCCGATCCAGGCTTTGGAACGAAAGGCCAGTCCCTGATCGATCTGCCGACCGTCACCGGCGAGAGCATTTCCGCTCTGGATATCCAGGATACCGGCAAGCTTGTCCTCGTCGGAAGCGTGACCGGAACCCTCAACGACTATCCGTACAGCTACCTTGTCGTACGCGTCGATCCCGACGGCTCCCTTGACAAGACATTCGGCAAGAACGGGAGCGTCGTGTCCGGATGGAGCGACAGCTTTGCCGCCGTGGCGGTTCTCAGCAACGGGAACATCATCGCCGGAGGTACAGGGATCGGGCGGTACCTGTACACGGTCCGATTCACGCGTGACGGCGTTGTCGATTCGACCTTCTCTTCAACTGTCGTCAGTGATGGGTTCGTCGCTCCCGATTTCTATCTCGGTAACGAGCGTGCCGCGGACATGGTGATCCAGCCCGATGGGAAGATCGTCATGCTGGGTGCGGTTAACGGCCAGTCACTGCTCGCTCGCTATGGCCAGGCCGTACCCACTGCGTGGGCCGAGGTCGTCAACGTCGCCCCCAAGGCAGACCTGGGTGCCGATCGCACCGCCAAGGAGGGCGCTCCGCTCACGATCCAGGGCACGTTCACCGATCCCGGCTATGCTGAAACGTTCACCTATCGCTGGCACGTCACGAGCAGCAACGGCCAGGTCATCCCGGACGCCACGACGCCCAACCTGACTTTCACGCCCAAGGATGATGGCATCTACACCGTGCAGTTCACGGTCGCCGACAGCGCCGGCATTTCGGATACCGACACACTGCTCGTCACGGCGATCAACGTCGCCCCAAGCGTCAATGCCGGGGCGGACAAGACCGCTCGCGAAGGTGACACCTTCACAATCACCCCGACGGTCACCGATCCGGGGCCGGACACCTTCACCTTCCTCTGGCATATCACCAGCAACAATGGCCAGATCATCCCCGATTCCACGACCAAGGTCCTGACCTTCCGGCCTCCAGACGATGGCATCTACACGGCCGTCCTCACGGTGACGGATGATGATGGCGGCACGGGGAGCGATACGGTCATCTTCACCGTCTCCAATGTCGCGCCGACACTGGGGGTGAGCTTCCCGGCGGGTGCCTTTGCCGGCATCAGCACGCAGGTGCGGCTCTATTCATCCGACCCCGGCGCCGACGCCATCAAGTCCTGGTCCTTCGACTGGGGCGATGGAACCACCGAGACGGTCGACGTGAGTCCCACGCCCATCGCCCACGTCTACGCCGCCGCAGGGAGCTACACGATCCGGGCCTCGGCCACGGATGAGGATGGCACCTACAAGGCATCCCCGGCGACCCTCGCGGTCATGCCCCAACCAACGCTCACGGCAGGTGTGCTGACTATTCCCGGCACCACGGCGGCCGATACCGTGGACGTGCTGCTCACCGTCTCCTCCTGCCGCGTGACCGTCAATGGCGCCACGACAACGTTCCCGCCCATCGACAAGCTGGTTCTCGCGAGCGGCGCCGGCAACGACAAGGTCACGCTGAGCGGCCCGATTCCCGCCGCCACCGTCGATCTGGGTGAGGGCAGCAACATGCTGAACATCGGCTCGGCCGTTGGCGAGTTGCTGACGCTTCAGCCGGGCGGGGGCACCGATTCGCTCAACCTCTCCTCCGGCCAGCTCACGCTGGTGGGATCCGTCATGCCACCTTCCGGCCCCGGTGGTCCGTCCGTCAGCGTGGCCCGAAACAGCACGCTGAATCTCAGCGGCTCCCACCGCTTCCGCAGCCTCAGCATCAATTCCAATGGCCGAGTCAATGTACTGCCGGGGGGCGACAAGGTGCTCATGGCCGGAAGCATCGGCTTGTCCAATGGGGCCTCGCTTGATATGTCCGACAACGATCTGATTCTGACGGGCACGGCTACGACTCGGACCACGCTGTTGGCCCAGATGGCCGGTTGGATCAAGGCCGCGCGGGGCAGCAGTGGAGATTGGTCAGGCGCGGGTGTAACGAGTTCTTCGGCCAAGGCCAACAAGCAGACTGGCTTGGCGGTGCTGCTGAATGAGAAGAACGGCAAACCGATCCTGAGTACCTTTGCCGGCCAGTCCGTCAATGAGAATGACATCGTGGTGAAATACACTTGGAACGGGGATGTGAACCTGGATGGAGTGGTGGATGGGGATGACTACTTTTCGGTGGACAGCGGATTCATCAGTCGCGCGGAGGGGTACTGCAATGGGGATCTGAATTTCGATGGGGTGGTGGATGGGGATGATTACTTCCTGATCGACTCGGCGTTCATCGCCCAGACGGATGTACAGGCCGCTGTGGATACTGCGGTGAAGGCTGAGGACCTGATGGTGAAGACACAGACGGGCAAGCCGCAGGCAGCACCATCGGTGCTCAAACAGTTGTTTTCGACTAAGCCGGTGGTGTGAATCATGCCGGGTCGGGTGGCAAGCAGGCGGGTTTGGTAGCTGCGACCGTTTTATGGGAAAAGAACGGCGATCAGGGCGGGTCCTCCGCCGAGTTCCTTCGAAGTGACACCACCGGGAACAGACGATCTAGGCAACTCTTTTTGTTTGTTGTGCGTAGCTTGCTGGCCCCGTCGGCTCTTGCTCAGGTTGCTTGCTTCACGAGAGGCTTAAAGCGGCTCGGAGATACGGTGTTCTTGGCCCTGCTGATCCAGACGAATCTGACTTGGAGGCCCCAATTGCCTTGCCGGTGCCCTTGTCATCGATGATGGGGGGGTAGACTCGGCGAGCAATTGGAAGCGAGATGAATCCATCCCTAGCACGTTCTTCTGGTTGGTGGTCGCGATTTGCTGGGAATCCTAAAGCTGGCCGGCAGGTGTCGATGATGCAGCTTCATCTGTCGATACTCCGTCTTGAACGCCGCTGGCACATCGGCGAGAGTATTGAAGATGCAAACCAGACTGCTTCAGGCGTTGGCCGTCGAGGCTGTGGGATTGGCGATGCCGTGGGCGACCGCGGCGGCTCAGACGCAACCAGCAGCGCCGCGGCCGAACGTGATCGTGGTCCTAGCCGACGACATGGGGTTCTCCGACGTCGGGTGCTACGGCGGGGAGATCCGCACGCCGAACATCGATCGGCTGGCCAGTGATGGGGTGCGGTTCACCCAGTTCTACAACATGGCGCGATGTTGTCCGTCGCGAGCGTGCCTGCTGACCGGGCTCTATCCGCACCAGGCTGGTCTTGGGGCGATGAACCAGGACTTGGGCAAGCCGGCGTATCGCGGGGAGTTGAACGACCGCTGCGTGACGATTGCCGAAGTTCTCCGCGACAGCGGGTATCACACGGGAATGAGCGGTAAATGGCATCTGACCCACCTGACCATTTCGCCTGGGGGGCCAGCGGCCAAGCAATTGATTAACTTTGAGGCTGACGCGGAGATCTCGCCTTCCAAGCGGAATTGGCCCTGCAATCGGGGATTTGAGGATCACTGGGGGACGATCCCGGGGGTGGACAGCTACTACGGGCCCTACGGTCTGGTGCACAATAAGCAGACCATCCAAGCGGAGCAGAAGGACTTTTACTATACCGATTTTATCACCGAACATTCGGTTCAGATGATCGACCGCTTCGCGGCCGACGGCAAACCGTTCTTCCTGTACATCGCGTACACATCGCCGCACTGGCCGCTGCACGCGCGAGAGGAAGACGTTGCAGCGTATAAGGACACCTACGCGGTCGGGTGGGATAAGATCCGCGAGGCGCGTTTCGAGCGGCAGGTGGCCATGGGCTTGGTGAAGCGAGAGCAGGGGTTTTCGCCGCGTGCTGCGTATCCGCGTTTGAGCGAGGGCGCAAGCGTACTGAGTTCGTGGGAGGATGCGCCCGAGAAAGCTTGGCAGGCAAGGCGGATGGCGGTTTATGCGGCGATGATCGAGTCGATGGACCGCGGAGTCGGGCGAATCATGAACAAGCTCCGGGAGCGTGACCTGGACCGCAACACCGTCGTGATTTTCCTGTCCGACAACGGGGCGTGCGCCGAGAACGTCCGCCCGGACTGGTACGACGTGCCCAGCAAGACGCGCGATGGGCGGACGGTTCATGTGGGCAATGACCCGAAACGCATGCCTGGCCCGGAGGAGGTCTACCAGAGCTATGGCCCGGCGTGGGCCAATGCGTCCAACACGCCGTTCCGGCGATTCAAACACTGGACGGAGGAGGGTGGCATCTCCACGCCGTTCATTGTTCGTTGGCCCGAGGGGGTGAAGGACCGCGGGCGAATTGAGCGTCAGCAGGTGGGACACGTGATTGACCTGATGCCGACCGTGCTGGAACTGGCGGGTACGACGTATCCCCGACAGCGAAATGGGCGGGAGATCCTGCCGCTGGAAGGCAAGAGCCTGGTGCCGGTATTCAGCGGCAAGCGGGTCGAACGCGGGCCGCTGTTCTGGGAACACGAGGGCAACCGCGCGGTGCGTCTGGGGGATTGGAAACTGGTGGCCGGGCATGGCGAGAAGTGGCAACTGTACAACATTGCCGAGGATCGGACGGAGAAGACCGACCTGTCTTTAGAGCACCCCGAAAAGGTGAACGAGCTGAAGGGCCTGTATGAAGGCTGGGCCAGTCGCTGCGGCGTAGATCCTTGGCCGGTGAAGCGATAACCGCTCTTTATGTCGCGTCCGCTGCCCGAGCAAATTGATCTTGCCCTGCTGCGGACGCCGCGACATGCTCAGTCGGGGCGAGTTTCGTATTTGACCACGCGAACCTCACCCTTCTTCAGTGTCAACGTTACTTCCGGGCCGATGCCCAACATGCGTCCGTCCAGGGCATCAATCACTTTGCCCTGCTGGCCGGTATTCAGGATCAGGGGGCCGGCTTCGTGAGCCTGCAGGGAAACATATCCCTCGGCGGCCCAGACCGATGCCTTCCCTTCGATGAACAGGTGCACGCCGGCCATTTTGGCCAGTGCCCGGACCAATTCGGGGGTCAGTTGAGGTACGCCGATGAATACGTCAATTCCCTTCTCCGATTGCCGCACCGCAACGGCGGGCGTACCGTCGGAATAAGTAGCCAACGTTTCGTGTGGCGCCGCCGTCACACTGAAGAGTGGGCGGATGGGTTGCCTGGGCCCCCAAGGTGCTGTGAGGCCGAGTCTTTTCCCGACGTCTGTGGGGGTGGCTTCCGCTGTTGGCACGTGAGCCGGCGTGGCCGCGAAGCTGGTGACTTCCTTGATCGCTGCAACGTCTGTCCGGTCCGGGTACAGGTACCCGGGAGCGTAACACCAGACGCGGGCGGTACCGGGGATGCGTTGGGCAGCCAGCAGGGCTCGCTTTTCGGGCGAGAGCGCCCAGGCCGAAAGAAAGATCTGCAGCTTCGCGGGGATGCGGCCAGCGAGGGAGTCGTCCAGCAGGTACTGGCCATATGGGGCACCACAGCGGCCGATCGCTGCGCGGGCATGGTAGATCAGATCGCTGGCAAATGTGGCCGAGCCACCGGTCAAGTGACACATGCTGTCTTCGTCCACGATGGCGGCGATCTCCGGGGCAAAGGCCCGTCGGCGCTGGAGCATCGCGTCATCCACCGGGCGTAGGAGGGTCATCTCCTCCCAGATGCGGGCGTCGTTGAACCATCCTTGGGCCGGGAGGTCCATCCACCATGTCCCGAACCCTCGGAGTGTGGCCTGGGCGGTGTTGCGCCGCATCACCTGGCGGGTCTGCTCCAGGTCGACCAGGCCACCCTCTTGAACGTGTTCCTCCTTGCGCGGATCGAGATACGTGCGTGAGTCGTCCTCGTTGAGCCACAGGATACCGGCCCGCGTGATACTCTCGGCGGCCGTCATGCTGGGGGCGGTGCCGATCCACTCACGGTCGGTGTAGGAAATCGGCGAGCAGAGGATGTCGATATCGCGGCGGTTGAGCAGGGCGGAGAGGGCGTAGTGCCCGCTGGTCGGCGCACCGTTCTGCAGGGGGGCGAATTCGAAGAGATAGCCGTAGAAGAAGACAACGAGTTTTCGGCCGGCAGTGCCGCGGCGGCAGGCGGCGGCCATGGCGGCGACGTGGTCGGCCATCTCCTGCTGCTGGAAACGGGCGAATTCGATGAGTCGCTGTTCCTGCGCGGGGTCGCGCAGCAGGCCGTTCGGGTGAGCGCGACGCTCGTCTGCGGTTGGCGGCTCCGCGGTATCGGCCTTCGGGTCACCATGCGACTTGAGCCATTGCCGAAAGGCGGTGCGGGTGGCCGGGTCGTACCCGCTCAGGGGTCTTGCCCAGGAGTCCTGGTAAAACCATTCGCCGGTGTTTTGCCCACAGGGATGGATGCCGGCGAAATGGTTCGGGAATGTTTCGAGGAGATGGCGGCTGATCGTCTCGAGGTACGCGCAACCGTCGGCGCGGTAGGCGCGGTCCGAGACGCAGGAATGATTGGCGACGTTGTTGCCATCATAGAGCATGCGTGCGGTGGGGTGGCGCGTCAGCCACCAATCCGGGGCGTCCGCGCAAACGCGCGGCCCGAGCAGGACCGTGGGGGTTACCCCGCAGATCTGCCCGCCGA
>JBLNDH010000328.1:0-8391 GCA_050261455.1 Bacillota bacterium | reverse complement strand
CCTCCCCTTCAATTGGCAATTCTCATCGTCAATCAAGCACGCCGCCCCCTCCTTCGCCGTCCGCCCCCCGCACACGCTTGCGGTTTCGCGGACCCAACTCCATCTCCTCGCCGTCTCCCCTCTTCGACATTCGTCATTGGGACTTGGTCATTGATTGGTCATTGGGACTTGGTCATTGCTCATTCACCCTTCCCCTCCCTTCCTTTACGTATCCATCCATCATATAACCATCCGCCAACTATATGAGTACCTCTATGCTTCTCAGAGTCCTCACCGTCGCAATCGTCCTCTTCTCCACCCTCTCCCCCGCCAGCGCCGACACCAACTTCAACTACGCCGAAGCCCTCCAGAAATCCCTCTACTTCTACGAAGCCCAGCAGTCCGGCCCCCTCTCCCCCAACAACCGCGTCGAATGGCGTGGCCCCTCCTGCCTCACCGACGGTAAAGACATCGGCCATGACCTCGCCGGCGGCTGGTACGATGCCGGCGACCACTGGACCGCCAACCTCACCATGTCCTTCGCCGCCACCACCCTCGCCTTCTCCGCCATCGAATACCCCCAGGCCTATCTCCAGTCCAACCAGATGGATGAGCTCCTCGAAAACCTCATCTACATCAACCGCTACTTCCTCAAGTGCATCCTCAACCCCGATGTTCAGGACCCCGCCCACGACCTCGAAGTTGCCATCGGGTGTGGCGGCCGCGAAGGCGTCGATGGCCCCGCCGTCCACGCCATGTGGGCCCCCGCCGAAGTCGCTCACCTCATGACCAACCGCCCCACCTTCCGCCTCAACACGCAAGTCCCCGGCGGCGATATTCCCGCCGCCATGGCTTCCGCTATGGCTGCCTCCTCCATCGTCATCCGCCAGCACGCCGCCCTCCTCGCCGGTAAGAAGGGTTACGAATCCTTCGACGCCGCCGCCTTCGCCGACCAGCTCCTCGACTCCGCCGAAGACCTTCTCCTCTTCGCCCAAGCGAACGCCGGCCCCGCCCTCACTGACAAACTCCCCAAAGAAGAACAAGACCGCATCCGCCGCGCTCGCAACTCCGCCTTCCGCTCCGATGGCAAAGTCGTCGAGATCGGCTACCGCTCCGCCCCCTTCGACAAGATCTTCGTTGCCGCCTCCTTCCTCCAGCGTGCGCACCTCGCCAAGAACCCCAACTTCGGCAACAAATGGTACCGCGTCGCCGACGAAGTCTACGAAAACGAATACAAAGCCGAGAACAACAACGACTGGTGGAAAGACTTCGGCGCCGGCAACTTCGGCAAGCTCGGCGCCTACAACATGATGCGCCTCAACCCCGCCGAAGAGAAATTCCACGCCGAACTCCAGCTCTACTGCTGCTCCTTCCTCAAGTACAAACAAACCCCCGGCGGCCTGCGCCTTCGCGAATGGTTCGCCCACGAATACGGCAGCCTCCGTCACGCCAACAACGCTGCCTTCATCGCCCTCTACTATAGCCAGCACGTCGAATCCGCCCCGCCCCTCAAAGGCAACACCTGGTGGAAAGACGGCAAGTCCAACGCCCAGCTCAAAGACCTCTACTTCACCGCTGCCAAACGCCAAGTCGACTACGCCCTCGGTGCCAACCCCTATGGCCGCAGCTATCTCGTCGGCTTCGGCAACCAACCCTTCAACAACGTCCACCATCGCGGCGCCTACGGCGCCTGGGCCGGCTTCCTCCATTTCATCAAGGACAAGCCCGAATACCGCCCCACCGAAAACCGCCATATCCTCTACGGCGCCCTCGTCGCCGGCCCCGACCACAACGACGTCTTCCTCTGCAACAGCAAACGCTCCGCCCAACAAGAGCCCAACGACAAAGGCGGCAAAGACTGGGTCGAGTACTATCAGTTCCCCAACCGCCCCACCCCCGTCTCCCGCAACACTTACACCTTCGATCCCAACGATCAGCCGTACCAGGAAGTGATGGACTCCAAGTTCAACGAAGTCGCCCTCGACTACAACGCCGGCATCACCGCCAGCTTCGCCCTCCTCACCGGCAAAGGCCTCAGCACCGGCAACGCTCTCCCCGACTCCCAGTTCCCCCCGAAGGAACAGCGTAACGACAACACCGACCTCCTCACCACCGACCGCGAGTTCTTCGTCACCGCCCGACAAACCAAGACCGACCCCACCTCCATCGAAATCGAAGCCACCGTCTACAACCGTTCCCGCTGGCCCAGCCGCGTCACCAACAATCTCTCCTTCCGCTACTTCTTCACTCTCGATGGCCCCACCAAACCCCAGGACGTCCGCGCCACCCTCCTCGCCTCCGACAACGCGACGGTAAGCCCTGTTACTCCCTTCAAGGCCAACATCTGCTACGTCGAAATCGCCTTCCTCAACACCCCCGTCTTCCCCGGCAATCGCGACAAGAATCACGACCTCAAGCGAGCCCGCTTCCGCCTCCAGGCCCCCACCTGGAACAACGCCAACGATTTCTCCTACCACAACCTCACCCCCGACCTCCACCTCCTCCCCACCCTCCCCGTCTACGACTCCGCCATACTCCTCGCCGGCCAACACCCCTGATCCCCAAACAACAACGCCTCTCCTTCTGCCAGTAGTCAGAAGGAGAGGCATCCCCCTATCCCGTCACTCTGTTACCCCACCACAACCCCAGACGTCTACCCCGTTCGTCATTGGGGCTTCAGTCATTCGTCATTCTTTAGACATTAGGATTTCGTCATTCGGATTTCGACAAGACAATCCAGTCATGGCCCGCGGCCCACCCAACTTCCAGGCACCCTCCTCACCTCCACATATTCCTCACCGCCACATACGCCTCATTCACCGCCGCCCAATTCACCACATTCCACCACGCCTCCACATACTTCGCCCGGTTATTCTGATACTTCAAATAATACGCATGCTCCCACACATCCAGCGGCAACAGTGGCACACACCCAAACACCGTCTGCAACTCATGCTGCCTCACCTGCAGCACCATCAAATTGTCCCCCACCGGCTCATACGCCAACACCCCCCACCCGCTCCCTCTCACCGCCCCCGCCGCCTTGCTGAACTGCGTCTTGAACGCATTGAACGACCCAAACTGCTTCCCAATCGCCTCCCCGATCTCACCTTTCGGCTCGCCCCCCGCCTTCGGCCCCATCGTCGCCCAGAACATCGTGTGCAGTGCGTGCCCACTCCCATTGAACGCCAGGCTCTCCTCCAATCCTGTCAGCAGCGTCGCATCCATCTCCCCGCCCTTGGCACGCAACTCCGCCAGCTGCTTCATCGCCGTATTCAACCCCGTCACATACGCCTGGTGATGCTTATCGTGATGCAACTGCATCGTCTGCGCATCAATATGGGGCTCCAGCGCATCATACGCATACGGCAGCGCCGGCAACGCATACTGTCCATCCTTAAACGCCGCCTTCACCACCTCACCCACCGACGACCCCTCCGCCCCCATCGCCACCCCCGCCCCCATGAACGTCCCCGCCAACACCGCCGGCACCGCCGCCTTCACCAGATCCCGACGCGACACAGCCATCGACATGAGCCTGCTCCTTTCCTGGTTATTCAACAACTTGCCCCAATCCTAGGCACCCTCCTCCCCCTCAGACCACCCCCCTTTTTCCCGCACCAATTGCCAATTGAGAATTGTCAATTTTCAATTGTCAATCAAGCGAGAACACCTTCCTTCGCCGTCCCGTCCTCCCAATCGCTTGCGGTTTCGCGGCTCCAGCCCCGCCCCTTCGCCCATCCCCTGCTTCGCGGCGGCCCGCAGGGCCCAGTCGTCCCTTCCACCCACCCTTTGCCCCCTCGCCCCTCCCCCGTTACTCTTACCCAACCGCTTTGATGACCCACTCCCGTACATCTTCCCGCCTCGCCCTCATCCAGCTCCACACCGCCGTCTTCCTCTTCGGCCTCGCCGGCCTGTTCGGCAAGTTCCTTCCCCTCCCCCCTCTGTTCATCGTCCTCGGCCGAACCCTCTTCGCCTCCCTCTCCCTGGCCCTCCTCCTCCCCTTCCTCGCCAACAACTCCCCCATGTCCCATCGCCCCGCCTGGAAATGGCTCCTCCTCTCCGGCATCGTCCTCGCCATTCACTGGGGAACCTTCTTCCACTCCATCCAGATCTCCACCGTCGCCATTGGCCTGTTGACCTTCTCCAGCTTCCCCTTCTTCGTGACGCTCCTGGAACCCTGGCTCTTTCGCGAACGCTGGCGCTGGCTCGACCTCGCCACCGCCTGCCTCGTCTTAACAGGCCTCGCCCTCATCGTCCCCCACTTCGACCTGGCCAATAATCTCACCCGCGGCGCCTTCTGGGGCATCCTCTCCGGCCTCACCTTCGCCATCCTCTCCCTCATCAACCGCCACCTCGTCGCCACCCATCCCCCCATCCTCCTGGCCGCTTGCCAGAATCTCATCGCCGCTCTCGCCCTCGCCCCCTTCGTCCTCCCCCATCTCATCCGCCCCGACCTCCGTACCCTTCTTCTCCTGGCCATCCTCGGCATCCTCTGCACCGCCCTCGCCCACGTCCTCTTCATCAAAAGCCTTGCCCACGTCCGCGCCCAATTGGCCAGCACTGTCGCCGGCCTCGAGTCCGTCTACGGCATCACCCTCGCCTTCCTCCTCCTCGGCGAAGTCCCCTCCCCGCGAACCCTCCTCGGCGGAACCATCGTCCTCGCCGCCGTCATCCTCGCCACCCTCAAACGTCCCCAGCCCGCCTCATAATCCTTTGCTTGCCAGCATCTCCTCGTCCATCCCTCTTCCAACCGCTCCGCAACTTTGCCATGGCCCTAATAAAGTCCTTCCTCCCCTGGATCGATCTCCGACCAGGGAAAGGCAGGCCCACATGACCCAAATCCCGGAAGACCTCTTCGGACAAATCACTGGCCTCACCAGCGTCCACTTCGAACCCCGGCCCCGCAATAAACGCACCGGCGTCCGAGTCGCCCTCCCCCTTCTCGCCCATGCTATCCCCGTTGCTCACGGCCTCCCCGCTCCCTCCATCCACGCAAGAGTCCGCGACATCTCCTCCACCGGCATCAGCATTCTCTGCCACCACCCCATGCGCACCGGCGATTCCTTCCTCATCTGCCTCTCCCGTAAAGACCAGACTCCCATCTGGGCCGTCTGCCAGGTCACCCGCTGCAGATCCACCGGCGACGGAATCTACCTCATCGGCGCCGGATTCCTTGGCTTCAAACAACATCAACCATCCCAGGAAACCACCCCCTCCACCGATCTCCCCCTCACCGCCTCCGACCTGTGAATTGCCCCTCCCAATACCGAAAACGCTCACCACCATCCACGCCCACGGATCTATCCCTGAGTTCCCTGCGTATCACTCACGTTCTCTTTCGGTTCGATTCATTTCGCCCCCAATCCCCCCTATTCCGCAGCGGTCCTAAAGTCTCCCCGGCCCATGTTCGATCCATCCTGTGGGAGGAACAGGCACACTTGAGCCATGCAGATCCCGCGAGTCATCTTCGAACAGCTTACCGGCCTCGTCGGCGTCCAATTCGAATGCTCACCCCGCGACAAGCGGAAAGTACCCCGGATCGATTTCTCTCGCTGCATTGAGGTCATCCCCGTCAAAGATCACCGGCCCACGCCCCCCATCCAAGCCCGAACCCGCGACATCTCCGCCACCGGCATCGGCATCCTCTGCAGCCGCCCCATGCCCGCCGGCGACGCCTTTCTCATCTGCCTCCCTCAAAAAAGGGGCGGCCAAACCTGGATCGTCTGCAACGTCACCCGCTGCAAGCCCGCTGCCGAAAACCTCTACATCATCGGCGCCGTCTTCGCCGCCTTCCAACACCGCGAGGCTCCCCCCGCACCCGCCGAGGTCTCCGCCTCCACCCGGTAATCCCCCAGACTCCCCCCCGCATCCATCTTCCCACCTCCTCCATCGTCCCTCAACCGCATTTTGGAATCCATTTCCCCCTGATAAAGCCCACGGCGCTGCCGTGGGAAATCCAAGTCTGCTCGACATTTGCTTTATCGGACCAAATATCCGATAATCGATACCTGTCCATGGCGGGCACCGGCGCTACCCTTGTAAACGCCTTTCACCCAAACCTGTTCCAACCGCGAACATCGGCCCGCCCGAAGGAGAAGTGATGAAGTTGCGTCTGCTGAGTACGTTCCTGGCTACGCTGATCGGCTCCGCCACCCTTGCCGCTGCCGATACGGTTGCGTTCACCCGCGACAACGGCACACTCCCCACCTTCACCACGCCTTCCTTCAGCGTAACCGTCTCCGCCTACTGGCAGACTCTCTCAGGGGATGTGCCGATCCCCCTGAAGCAAACCGGCAAAGGCCTCACCGCCAGCATCAAGAACCGCGAGCAAATCGAGGGTCCCCTCGGCAACGAGTACCTGCGCCTCGCCTTCGACACCTCCGTCCAATTCACCGGCTTCACACTGAGCAACACCGACCTGAACCGGCTCTCCAAAGCCTCCGACACCCTGCGCCTCCTCGAAAACGATGGCACCTCCCACGATTTCACCTTCCCCTCGCCCAAGGATAAGAATCAGACCATCATCTTTGACCAGCCTCTCGCCGGCACCGTCTTCACCTTCACCACCCCAGCCGCCAAGCTCGGAACCATCTTCTCCGATTATTCCCTGATGTCCGTCGATGCCACCCCCCTGTCCAGGCCATACGTCGCCGCCCTCGTCCCCCTCCCCCCCGCCCTCACCGCCGGCCTCCTCCTGTTCGCCACCCTCCTCGGCCTCAACCTCCTCCGCCACGTCCGCCGCGACTGACCCCCACTCTTCCCGCTTTCGCTCCTCCGCCCCCCACTCTCCCCAATTGACAATTGAAAATTGCCAACTCTCAATTGTCAATCAAGTGAAAAACCCTCTTCCGCCGTCACCCCCAATGACACGCTTGCGGTTTCGCGGACCCAATTGCGTTCCTCCGCCAATCCCCAATCGGTGCCCTCTGTGCCCCAATCCCTTCGCTTCTTCTCCGCATGCGAAGATTCTTGACCGCCCCATCCCCTCCATCCCTTCCCCCTTGTCCCTCCCTTCGCGCCTCCGTCCCTTTTCCGGTTGCGGCTCACCCCCGCGCCGTGAAATCTGTGCCCCCTCTTCCGTCCTCCTCACGCCCCTCCGTCACCGCTTCGGCATTCTCCTTCCCATCTCCTCCCCCCAACACTTCCCCAGCACCGGATCCTTCTCCAGAAACCGCTCCCACCGCCCCATCGCATCCAGCATCGCCTTGCCCCGCCGGCAATCCTCCACCGTCATCCGCCCCGCCCTCACCAACTCGTAATACGGCCCCAGATCCTGCTGCTGATACAAACCCGCGAACTGCCGATAAAACTCCTCCCGCGGCAAGCGCGTCGGCACCACCGCATGCATCGTGTCATAACACGAATAATCATGCGTCAACAAATCCCCGAACCGCTCCCGATACAACTCCGTCCCCGGCAACGGCGTCAACACCGTGAACTGCGTAATCACGATCCCTTTCTCCCGCACATAATCCCGCAATCGCGCAAAGTCATCCTTCCCCCAATCCGGATCTACGATAAACGCCCCCCAGATCATCACATTGTGCTCATGCAGAATCTCAATCGCCCGGCTATTCACTGCCGCCGTATTCGACTTGTTCACCCGACTCAGCGTCTGATCCGACACCCCCTCCAACCCCAGCAGCACCCCCACCAGCCCAATCTCCACCCATTTCTTGATCAACTCCGGCCGCCGCACAATCGCGTCCGTCCGACATTCCATCGAAAACTGCATCCGCAACCCCTCTGCCCGGATCCGCTCCGCAATCGCATCCTCCCGTTTCCAGTCAATCAGAAAGTTGTCATCCACAAACGTCACATGCTCCGTCCGTACCGTCCGCAATTCCTCTAAAACCCGCCCCGCCGACATCCGCCGCGTACGCCCATGGTTGAACTTCCACACGCTGCAGAAATTACACCGATACGGACATCCCCGCGCCGTCGCCACCGACGTATCCGGCCTGTGAAACAGGAAAAAATACTGATCGCGGTACTTCCCCGTCAGCTCTCGCGCCGCAATCGGCAGCCCGTCCATCGATAGCCCCGCCTCCATCATCCGATTGTGCACCATTCGCCCCTCGCCATCCCGCCAGATCAGATTCGGCACCTCCCTCAGCTTGCCCCGCCCCGCCACCGCCTCCACCAACCCCGGGAACACCACCTCCCCCTCCCCCACCGCGATCGCATCCACCTCCGGAATATCAAAATCCTCCGGCAACAACGACGCATGATGCCCCCCCACCACCGTAAAGATCTCTTTCGAAAACCCCTTCACCGCCCTGACCACCTCCCTCGCCGCATACACCTCTGGCGTCAATGCCGTCACCCCCACCATCTCCGGCCGAAATTCCTCCAACACCCCCTTCAACACAGCCTCCCCTTTCTTCTCTTTCTCACCCTCAAAGCTTC
>JBLNDH010000327.1:0-4296 GCA_050261455.1 Bacillota bacterium | reverse complement strand
GAACTCGTACTGGAACGTGGTGGGCTGCCCGACGACGATGTGGTCGGGCAGAACCCGGCGCACCTCAAGGCGACGGAGGACCATTCGGCTAATCAGACCGCTGACCAGAAGCACGCCGATCATGAGTCCAAAGACGCCGAAGAGGAGGTTGGCCTGCGAGTTGATGGCGGCGAGGCCCATGAACAGCATCATCAAGGTGTAGATGAGGCCGGTCACGGAGAAATCAAGCGACGGTTTTTTCCTGGCAGAGGGCATAGACGACGGCCCTATGTTGGAGTTGGAACCTGGTCGAGAATCCGCTTGAGAATACGAGAGGTTGTGTTGGTGTCGCCGTTCTGAAGGTACGTCTTGCTGATAATGCGATGGGCACACACGGGGATGACGAGGGATTTGATGTCGTCGGGGATGACATACTCGCGGCCATTCAGCAGGGCGCTGGCTTGGGCACTCTGTGTAAGGGCCAGGGCGCCGCGAGGGGAGATGCCCAGGTGGAGGTCATCGTCATGCCGGGTGGCATCGACGATGTCGAGGATGTAGTTGACCAGGGCCGAATCGAGGCGAATCTTGGGAACCTGGTCCTGCAGGGCGGCAATTTCGGATCCTTCCACGACTGGCTTGAGTTCATCCAGGCGGGTACGGGAAGGCTGGAGCGTGAGGATGCTTTGCTCGGCCGCCCGATCCGGATAACCGACGTTGATGCGAAGGAGGAATCGGTCGAGCTGGTTTTCGGGCAGGTAGTAAGTGCCTTCGAACTCGAAAGGATTCTGAGTGGCAACGACCATGAACGGGCGAGTCAGCGGCAGGGTTGTGTTTTCGACGCTGACCTGCTCTTCGCTCATGGCTTCGAGCAGCGCCGATTGCGTGCGAGGGGTAGTACGGTTGACTTCGTCTGCCAGGACGATATTGGCGAAGATCGGGCCGGGCTTGAACTCGAAGGAGTGAGTCTCATCGTTGTAAACGGAAACGCCCAGCACATCGGAAGGCAGCAAGTCCGGCGTAAGCTGGATGCGGGAGAACTTGCAGTTAAGGCTACGCGCCAGTGCGCGGGCCAGGACGGTCTTGCCGACGCCGGGAACATCCTCAATGAGGACATGGCCTCGCCCGAGCAGACCGATGAGCAACTGGTCGATGACCCGGGGCTGGCCGAAGAAGACCGATTGGATATTCGCACGCAATCGTTGGAAAAGCTGATCCGCCACGCGTCACCTTTATCAACTTTGCACGCCGCGTTCAAACGGCGTTTGGGTATGCGACTGCTTCAGCGTCCCACGCAAATTCAGGCTGCCGCTTTGCTTCGAACCCGATGAGAGGATCGTGCGGCAACGCTGTTGGACGATGTATTCTATTAGGTTGAGAGCGGATGTACATCATCGGTTGTGTACGCTTGACAGAGCGCAAATGCATGATACGTTACGAGACGACAGGTGTTGGCTTGGCGAGCGAAAGCCGGGCCAGCCGAAAGAGGGAAGCGTGGTGCCTCGCCCCATGAGGGTGGGAAATCCACCGCGGACGCGCCGCCGTGAAGGGCGTGCGGGTAAGTGAGTTACCCGTGTGTTTCCGTTCAGATGTCACTGCCAGCCAAGGTGTTGGTGGGAAGGCGAACGGAAAAAAGCCCTGAGCCGGAAGACCTGCCTGTTAAGAGATCGGTGTGTGTCCTCGCGAATTTGGGACGCCTCCGGGGCAGGTTCTGTCCTTTCGACCCTGACAGCCAATGCCACCCGGTGCTCCACGCGAGGACCGGGTGTTTTTTTTGGCGGGTCGAGTCCCGCGCGTTTCGGGACGGGAAGGACCGGTGTTTCATGTCTTGGTTCAGGATGGGAATGGTCACGGTGGGTCTTGCGATGGCCACGGCAATGCAGGCCGAGGCAACCGTGATTCCGGTGGGCTCGGGAAACCATCAGGCAGCCGTAGTGATCAATTTCAAGGATGGAGCCGCGTACGAGTTTGCCGTGTCGTTCGATGGAACGACCACGGGCATGGAGCTGTTGGACATCATCCAGTCGCAAACGTCGCTCACCACAGTGAAACAGGATTTCGGATGGGGAGCGTTCGTGGATGGCTTCAGCTTTGAAGGCCACAGCAACGCGGGATTCGGGGGCGGCGATGACTGGTGGCAGTACTGGACTAAGGAGAGCAGTTCGGCAGATTGGAACGCATCGTTCACGGGCGTATCGGACCGCATCGTAAGCGACGGGGCTTGGGATGGTTGGGTGTATGGGCGGGCAACGGCGCCAGTGGTCCCCGAACCGTCGTCCTTGGTCGTTTTGAGCGTGGGTGCCAGTCTCCTCCTGGTGCGGCGACGGGGGTAGATCCGTGCGAAGAACCCTATAGCGAAGGAGGATGATCATGGCAAAACGAAGACTGACGATGATGGCGGTGGTGTTAGGCCTGAGCACTCAGGCAAGCCAGGCGTATTTGCTCAATCCGTCAGATTTCGCGACGGAAGTGGTGCAGTACATTCAGGGCAGTGGCGTAACAACGGACGTATTCAGCGGGAAGACCTTCAACGATCCGGCGACTGCCCTGGGCCGGCCGACGGTTGATACGACCGGCGACGGCATGTCGATGCCGCTGGGGGCGGCAGTGCCGGTGGTCCCCGTTTACGGAGCATTTCGAGCCCATGAACTGGTCAGCGTTGGGCAAGGGGGAAGCCTGACAGTGAAGTTTGATCATCGGGTTATGAATGATCCGGGGAATCCCTATGGGCTTGATTTGATCGTATTCGGAAATGCCGCGGGAGCGGGGAACGATTATTGGGCCAACGGCGATCCCAATGCGATGCAGTTGGGCCGAGGCATTCGTGAAGAGAAGGGAATCGTATCGGTCAGCCAGGATGGGGAACACTGGTACACATTCGCCAACGGGCCCTTTGCGGATGATTCTGCGCCGACGCTGGGACGGATTTATGCCCCGGAGGAGCCAGTGGTTGGACAATGGTGGGGAGAGCCGACAAACCCGACGCTGCCGCTGGATCCGACATTGACCGAGCCGTCGCTGACGGGCAAGACGGTGGCGGAGATAGCCCAGTTGTATGGGCACTCGGCCGGCGGAACGGGATTCGACATCGGCTCACTGGGGCTGGAGTGGATACAGTACGTACGCATCGAGAATCCGGAAGGCAGCGGCGTGACGCCGGATATTGATGCCTTTGCGGATGTGGCGGCGATCCCGGAGCCGGGATGGCTGGGTGTGGGCATCGGAATCGTGATGCTGATGCGGCGACGGCGGTAACGTTCGTGCTGGGGTCCGAGTGCTGAGTGCTGGATGCCGAGTGGGAAGAAGGCTCGACACTCAGCACTCACTGCTCAGCCCATGAATCCGCGAAGACACCCATGGATGTCACTCACTCCATTTCGAGACGCAGGCGGGGATTCACCCTGGTGGAACTACTGGTAGTGATCGGCATCATTGCGGTGCTGATGGCAATCCTGATGCCGGTGATGACCGCGGCACGCGAGGCGTCCAAGACGGTGGCGTGTCTGAGCAACTTGCGGCAGATGGCGGCAGCGGCCCAGTGCTATACCTTAGCCAACCAGGGGAGCTATCCGATTGCCTACTACGTCCAGGCCTCGGACTCGGCCACCATCTGGTATGCCTGGGATTTCACGACCATCAAGGATTTCGCCTCCAGCCCCCCCACCGTCACGGTAACAGCGGGATTGTTGTGGCAGGGCCAGGGATCCGGAAGGATCCAGCAGTGCCCATCCTTCGAAGGGGCATCCAACACGGCAGCGGACCCTTACACGGGATACAACTACAACACAAGCTACATCGGACACGGGGCCAGCGAGACCGTGATCAGGCCGGCCAAGGTCACCGATGTAAAAAGTCCCTCCGAGTGTGCGCTGTTCGGGGATGGACAGTATCGGGATGGGGCCAATAAGTTCATGCGTTCGCCCTGGGCGAGCGAGGGCGACGCCTCGTTCATGGCAAGGTCGGCCGGAACGCAGGGATATCGGCATCGAGGAAAGACGAACATCGCCTTCTGCGATGGGCATGCCGAAACCCGCAGCGAACGCTACACAAGCACTTACGCCGGCGAACAGAAGAACATCATCATGGGGACGGGATTCCTATCGCCGGACAACTCGCTCTATGACCTGAAATGAATCGAGGGGCGAATCAATAGCCCGGTGCCCGCCGTTCGCAACATTTCTCCCCGTGCGTCGTCTGCTTCAGCCCTAACGGGGCGGAAGAACGGCACTTACACCTCAGATACACAATGCTCTTCGGGTTTGGGTCGGGCCCAGTTCGACGATAGCCCCATCTCCTTGTCCAACCAAGATCGGTAGCGAG
>JBLNDH010000326.1:0-4998 GCA_050261455.1 Bacillota bacterium | reverse complement strand
AGCCCGAGGACCTGCCCCAGCAGCTGGCCAAAGGGCATGCGCCAAAGCTGGAGGAGTTTGCCGCCGCGTTCGCCCGCTGGATCGAGGTCGACTACCACGCCCGCGGCCACAGCGGCGACGGCATGGACGGCCGCACCCCCGCCCAGGTGTGGGCGACCTGCCTGAGCGTCAAACGCACCGCCACCCCCGAAACCCTCGACCTGCTGCTCCAGCCGGTCACCAAGCCCGTCACCGTGAGTCAGAACGGCGTGCGCTGGAACGGCCTGCTGTTCGGCCAGTACGAGCCGGCCCTGCGGCAGCGGATCAACCAGGAGGTGCGTCTCCGCGTGGATCCGGCCAACCTGGCTCAGGTCACCGTCTGGACCCTGGACGATCAGTTTATCTGCGTCGCCCCCGCCAATCGCAAATTGCCCGCCAACGCCACCGCCCAGGAGCTGCGGGAGGCGATGGCCCAGAAACGCCAGGACCGCAAACGGCTCAAAGACGCCGCCCCCGCCCGGATGCGCATGGCCCTGGACCTCAACGACCGGCTGTACGTCGCCCGCGCCGAGAAGCAGTCGCGGAACGACGAGCCCACCCCGCCCCCCGCGATTCAGCCCGTGCGAACGGTCCTGGAGGACCAATTGCCGGCCCTGCGGAAGGCGATGCAGCAGCTTCGCCCCGCGGTCGGGGCGGAATCGATTTCGGCGATCGACATGCACGACGTGGCCGCCCGGATGCGGTCGCATCAGCCCAGCGAAGGCACGGACGCCTCGGCAGACTCGTTTGACCTGTTAAGGACGCGACTGCGGAGGACCCCCCATGCCGACGAGGAATGACAGTGTAGACCGGCTCATGGAACAGGGCCGGATTCGCGGAGAATCACGGATGATCCCCGAGGGAACCGAATCGCAGTTCGTAACGGCCGAGCAATCGGAGGCGGTAAAAACCGCGGTGCTCGCCTACTTAGGTCAGGCCGACATCCGCCGCACCGCCGTCGCCAAGGACCTGGGCATCGCCAACACGACCCTGGGCCTGGTGCTCAACGGCAAGTACAACGGCAACTGGCAACAGATCATCCTGGACCTGGACCGCTGGCTGGAGGAGCGGCAGAAGCGCGACGCCGTCCCCAAGGTCAACACCTTCGTCTGGACGAACGTGGCCCTGGAGATCCGCGACGTCGCCGAAATCGCCAGCCGTTTGAAGACCATCGGCCTGGTCTATGGGCCCAAGACCAGCGGCATTGGCAAGACCATGGCCCTCAAGGCCATCGCCGCCGAGAAGCCGGGCAGCATCTACGTCACCGTCGAAAAGGCCGCTTCCAACGCCTCGGGCCTCATGCGGGCGGTCGCCCACGCTTTGCGGATCGGCGAAGATGGCAGCCATCAGCAGCTCTACCGCCGGATCAAGGGCATTCTGGCCGGCTCGGCGCGGCTGCTGATCGTCGACCAGATCCACAACCTCTGCTGCAGTCGCGACGACCGGCCGCTGTTCATCCTGACCGACCTGCATGACGCCACCGAGGCCCCGCAGCTGTGGTGCGGCACGGTGGACGTGGTGAACTACCTGCGGCGGGGCCAGGAGCGCGGCCGGGAGACCCTGGCTCAGATCCGCCGCCGCATCGGCATCCGCCGCGACCTGATGCAGCGGACGCAATCCAGCGGCAGCGGGGGCCGCGGCGAGCCGCTGTTCACCGTCGAGGAGATCCGCAAGATCTTCGGGAGGAACAAGATGCGGCTGGCCATCGACGCCGCCCAATACCTCACCCGCCTGGCCAACCTGGAAGATTCCGGCGCCCTGGGAACCTGCCACTACCTGGTGCGGGCGACCACCCTGGCCCACGAGGCCACCGACCCGGTGTTAACCGCCGCCATGTTGCGATCCATGCAACAATCGCTGGTGGACAGTGCCTCCTGCCGCGTGCTGGAGGCCCGCTTGGAGGACGAGGTTTTGCCCTTGGCCAAGGTCGGCTAAGCGGCAGGGGAGTACGGACAGGGGACATGGAGGTTCGCATGGGCTTCAATTCAGGTTTAATCAGTTTTCGCCGGTTCCGGGTCTTGGATACCCACGAGGAGACGGGCCAGCTGTTATTGGACGGCCTCGCGGAGCATGCCTTCCAGGCCAGCCCCTTCCCCGAGGAGGTCGAATACGGCTGGTCCGGCGCCCGCCACATTGAGGATCGGGAGTTTACCTTCGGCCGCTGCGTCTACGGCGACGCCGTGCATTTTGCCCTGCGGATCGACACCAACCGCGTGCCCGCCGAGGTGACACGATCCTATCAGCTGGCCGAGGAGGAGGCCCTGGCCAAGGGCAACCCCTCCGGATGGGTGAGCAAACTGCAGCGGAAGCAAGCCAAGGACACCGTCCGCCAGAAGGTGGAGGCAGACCTGAAGAGCGGCAAGTACCGGCGATCCCGTCTCATTCCCGTTCTGTGGGACGTGTTCGGCGGGACTCTCTATTCGCCCATCTCCGCCACGGCCACGCCCAAGCTGTTCGAGCTGTTCGAGCGGAGTTTCGACCCGGATCTTTTCCCCCTCACCGCCGGCACCCTCGCCTTGGACTACCTCGAACCCCGCGGCGATCGCCGCGACTACGAGGACGCCCGCCCCACGCGTTTCGTCCTCGGCCCCGAAGGCGAGGGCCAGCAGCCGGAATATCCCTGGTGTCCCCTGGGGCCCCAGCCCAAGGATTTTCTGGGCAATGAGTTCCTGCTTTGGCTCTGGTGGAGGATCGAGACCCACGGCGGCGTGATCAAGACCGCCAAGGCCGGCGACGTCGCCGCGGTGCTGACCAACCGGCTGGAGCTCGACTGCACCTACGGGCAGACCGGCAAAGATGGGATCAAGAGCGACGGTCCGACCCTTCTTCCGGAGGCCCGGGCCGCCCTGCGGACCGGCAAAATCCCCCGCCGCGTCGGGCTGATCCTGGAAAGCGGCGGCCAGTTCGAGCTCACGCTCCAGGCCGAGACCTTTGCCTGCACCGGCGTCAAACTGCCCGCGATCGAGGCGGCCGAAGACGCCCGCGTTCTCTTCGAGGAGCGGATCGGTCACCTGCGCACCCTGACCAAGGCCCTCGACGCCCTCTTCGAGACGTTCCTATCGATTCGTTTCAAGGCCGCCTGGCCCGGCGAACTGCAGCGGATCCGCGAATGGATCCAGAAGGCCAAATAAGGCACAAACCATGACCCCGCAGCAGATCAAACTTCTCCGCACCGCCGTCAGCCGCCTCGACTGGGACGAGGGCGAGTATCGCTTGATGCTGCGGAATCTCGCCGGCGTGGCGTCCTGCAAGGATCTGAACAACACCCAATACGAGGACGTGATGGCCTTTTTGGAGGGGATGGGCTTCCCCCAGGGGACCTATTGGCGGGACAAAGTCGCCAACCGGCGGCGGTTCGCCGATGCACGGATCGTGCACAAGATCCAGGAGCTGCACGGCGAGCTGCTCGCCCTCCCCTCCGCTCCCGGCTATCCCCTGGAGTCCCTGGTCCTGCGCTTCAGCCAAAACAGGGTCAACCAGGTCAGCAAGCTGCGACCCCATGAGGGCTATCAGCTGATCGAGGCCCTCAAGGCCATTCTGCAACGCCTTCAACTGGCAACTACAGACGCGGAGGCGTTCTCCGCGTCGAAATCGCGGGGTGTGGAGTCTTCTAACGCAATCAAGGAGACCTCCATCGCTGGAAACGATCACCCCGCCCTTTTGCATACAGCAGCCCCGGGAACGGTTCCCGGGGCTGATTCAGGGGGATCGCCGCGCGTCCTTATTAAGGAAAGGAGTGCGTACGAACTGCACCATCCACCGGCGGTCCCCCATTCTAACGACGAGTTCCTGACGGATGAAGAGATACCTTTTTGATCCACGAATCTCCACGAATCTGCACGAATGAGGCTCATATGGCAGCAATGACTATCAGCAAGAACCAGATCGCAGCCCTGCGAAACGCCATAACCCAAAAAGGTGGAGTGATCGGCGGCGATCGCGGGATCACGAAGGCTCTTGTCGCTCGTGGCTTGGCTGTGTGGATCGACGACAAGTATGCACTGGTAACGACGGTCGGTAATAGGGCCTGGCTTACAAATTTCGCTGGCTTCAAGGTCAGCAAGTACGTTCCGACATCCGAGCACACTTGAGAAATCGCGTAGCACGGGCGTCTCGCCCGTGCGAATGGATCCGCGTTCATCCGCGTCCATCTGCGGCTGAACACCCAAGAATGGGGCTTCGGAAGGACCCGCGGCCCCGGGCAAGGATGCCCGCTCGAACGGATTCGAGCTTCGGCCAGGACGGCCGATTTTGCACTAACCCGTGGTCCCCACGGAAGGGATAGAAGAATGGACTTCCCAGTCTTTGACGGCACCTACTTCCTCAACAAGCCGGCCAAGCTCCCCCTGCGGAAGGTGGACCTACACGATCGAGGACCAATGAGCGCAACCCACACACAACCCGAGCCCTGGTCCGAGATCTGGACCCGCCCCGTCCCCCGCGACCCCCGCGAACGGCTCATCCGCGATCGGCGGATTCGTCATTACATGAAGATCGAGCTCTTAAACCACCATCCAGGCAAGGAGGCCAACGATGGACCCGATGATGCGAGCGGCTGACCCGAATCTGCATCACTCAGAACTGTCCCTGTTCAACAACACCTCCCGCCTCGCCGGCGAGGTCGCCGCCCGCGGTGTCGGCCGCCGCCACCAGCAGATTCTCCAGCTTCTCCGCGACCGCGGCCCCCTGGCCCTCTGGGAGATCGCCGCGGCCCTCTCCGTCTTCGACCACCAGGTTTCCGGCCGCCTCACCGAGCTAAAGCAGCAGGGCCTGATCCAGCCCCTTGGCCAACGCCGCACGAATCCCGCCACCGGATGTCCGGCCGAAGTCTACGAAATCGCCGCTTCTCCTACGCCCCCCGAGCCCACCCCCCAGTACACCCTGGCCGAACGCCTCGGCTACGAGCCCACCCTCTCCCAGGCCAGCGACGCCCCCTTATCCCGGAACCCAAAAGACCCAAAATACACCTCGCCGGGCGAC
>JBLNDH010000325.1:0-8585 GCA_050261455.1 Bacillota bacterium | reverse complement strand
ATGAGATTGCCGGCGTGGGGGTCGGCGTGGAACATGGCTTGAGGCTCGAGGGAGAGCACCGGGTCGGCAACCAGGGCCTGCACGATGGTTCGGGCCAGTTTCTGGCGAGAAGTGCGATCGGCATGGCTCATTTCGGTGACTTTGCGGCCATGGACGCGTTGCATGGCGGTGACATTGGGTGTGGAGAATGGGAGGCAGGCGGGGATCTGGACATCGCGCCAATGGGCATAGTGACGGCTGGCGGCGGAGAGATGTGCCTGCTCACCGGCGAGGCGGATTTCGTGGGTAAGGATGGCGCTGGCTTCATCGAAGGTTTCGCGGTATTCGACGGCAGGCAGGCCATAGGTTACGCGGCGTTCGTCGATGTAATCGGAAAGCTGGCCGAGGATGGTCAGATCTTCATCGAGGTATTCCTTGACATGGGGCTTGAGGACTTTGAAGACGCCCGGGTGATGCGGGCCGGTGTCGGATTCGGACCAGGAGAAGGGGATGACGACGGCGACGCTGGCCTCGGCAAGGGCGGAGTTATCGATGCGTATTCGATAGCGATCGATGGCGTCGCCGAGGTCGTGCAGGATGATCGGGCGGATTTGCTCGAGGGGGGTTCGGGGCTCCATGGATTCGAGTTGCTGGAGGCGGCTGCGGAGTCCCTGGTCGAGTTCGCGGCGGCGGGCGATGACCTGGCCGAGCTTGTGGAGGGCAGGGCTTTCGTGCAGGAGGAGGACGGTGCGGGCGGCCACATCGGCATCGGGAGGAAGGGTGGCCTGAGCGGACACGATGCGTATGAGGCGAGCGGGGGAGAGATGCTGGAGATAGAACATGACGCCTTCGGCGACGATCCGCCGGAATTCGGCGTAGCAGTCGGGAACAAGGGAGGCGATGTCCTGTTCGGTGATCATGCTGGTCTGAACATCATAGGCGCCCCGAGGGGGGCTTGGAGATGGGGATTGTGGGAGGAGCAGGGGTCAGGGGTCGGGGGAGAGGGGTCAGGAGGAAAGAAGAGGGCGAACATAAGGTTCGCCCCTACGGGAACCCTCACCCGGAGAAGATCATGCATCCTCGATGCAAGTGCAGTTCTTTGGCCCTGTTGGGGCGGAGGGAGAGGGGTCGGCGGGGGAAGAGGGCGTACGGTTTTGTCTGGATGGGGTGATGGGTACAATGCGCGGGATGTCTAACGGCCTTGTTGATTTTGTTGCTAAGCTGCCTCGGACCAATGTTGTGCTGATTGGCGATCTGATGCTGGATCGCTACATCTTCGGGAATGCCGAGCGGGTGAGCCCGGAGGCACCCGTGCCAGTTTTGCATTTTCAGCACGAGGAATATCGGCTGGGAGGGGCCGGGAGTGTGCTGGCGGACCTGGCGGCGTTGCGAGCCGGGGTGAAGGTGATTGGGGTATTGGGGAATGATGCGGCGGCGGTGGAGGTCCGCAGGCGGATTTCGGCATGCGGGGCAGATATGGGGGGGATTGTCGAGGTACAGGATCGTCCGACGGTGACGAAACTGCGGTTGCTCGGGGCCAGTCAGCACCGCCAGCCTCAGCAGATGATCCGGCTGGACATTGAAAATAACACGCCACTTGGGCCTGAGACATCGCGGAAGATCATTGCGAATGTGGCCAGCGCCTTGGAACAGGCGGATGTGCTGTGCATTGAGGATTATCACAAGGGGCTGCTGACGCCGGAGGTGTGTCAGCAGGCGATCCAACTGGCCAGGGCCAGGCAGATCCCCGTCATTATTGATCCGGCCAACATGAGCGACTACCGCCAATACACGGGGGCCACGGCGATCAAGCTCAATCGGGTGGAAGCGGAGCGGGCAACGGGGATGGCGGTGCGAACGCCGGAGGATTACCAGCCGGCCGCGGAGGCACTGCTGGAAAAACTGCAGCTTGAGGCGGTGCTGATCACTCTGGATCGGCACGGCACGTACCTGGCGACGCGGGACGGACTGAGGCGGCATTTGGCGACCCGTCAGCGAGAGGTTTTTGATGCCACGGGGGCGGGGGATATGGTGCTGGCGATGATCGCGGTGGCGCGAGCAGCGGGGGCCAACTGGACCGACGCGGTAGCGTTGGGAAATGTGGCTGGCGGATTGGAAGTGGAGAAGCTTGGGTGCGTTCCGATCACGCCGGAGGAGATTGTCCACGACCTGTTGAGCGAGAGCCGGGAACACCAGGGGAAGCAGCGGAGGCTGGAGGACCTGCTGGCGGAACTGGCGCGGCACCGGGCGCAGGGTCGGAAGATCGTCTTCACGAATGGGTGCTTCGATATCGTCCACCTGGGGCACGTGGAGTATTTCCGGTATGCCAAGCGGCAAGGGGATATTCTGGTGGTGGCGGTGAATACGGATCACAGCATCCAGCGGCTGAAGGGGCCGAAGCGGCCGATCATCAACGAACAGGATCGGATATCGGTGCTGGAGGAGTTGGAGAGCATCGATTACCTGATTCTTTTCGACGATGACACGCCGATTCCGCTGCTGAAGGCAATTCGGCCGGATGTGCTGGTGAAAGGGGCCGACTACACCAAGGAGCAAGTGGTGGGGTGGGAACTGGTTGAAGCGTACGGGGGGCGGATTGCGCTGGCGCCACTGGTGAATGGGCGAAGCACCTCGTCGGTGATTCAGCGGATTCTGGATGCGTATCGGTGAATGGGGGAAGGCGGGAATAGTGGGTAGTGGATAGTGGCTAGAGCAGTTCGCGTTTGAGTGTACCCCTGGCTCTGAACCCTCACCCCAACCCTCTCCCGGAGTACCGGGCGAGGGAGAGAGCAGAGGAGTACACAGAATCGGGAATTGCTGTAGGTGAGGGGCACGTAAGGGGATGAGGGAGCCCGAAAAAAAGTTCCACGGATGTCCGGCGTGTTGGGCGACGCGTGGGAGATCCGTGGAACTTGTTCGTATTGATGTGCTTGCCGAGCCGTGTGGGGGCTGCGGCGGATTTCATTCAGGAAAGATTTCGGTGGCCACGATGCCGTTCTTTTCGATGGTGCGCCAAGACTGGAGAGTCAACACCATCCCGTTCACCCAGTCTTTGCTGCCCTTCTTCTTCACCAGCTTGAACATATCTTCGTGGAACTCGGGCATGTAATTGCCGCGATTCTTCTTGTCCTGGAAGAAGGTTTCGATCTTCTTCTTGATGTCGGGCGTGAACTTTTCCATCCACTCGACGGTGCCTTGGCCAGTTTCTCCAAAGCGGTAGACATGGGCGCGAACCGCTTCTTTGCCCTTGTACTGGAAAGGCGGAATCTTGTCGATGTCATCGGCGAAGAAGGTCTTGCCATCATCGACGGTGAAATAAACCTTGGAGAGCCCGCCTCCGGAGGAGGGCCACAGCTGCCAGACGACCAACAGCAAGGCCAGAACAATGATTGCAATGGTGGCCCCGGTCACCGCCTTCGGATTTTTATTCATCATTTCGCGGAATTCCACGATTCACTCCTTTGTTCAAGTAATGCAGGCCCAGAAGAACGGAACGCCGCGCCATAGCCCGAGCCCGAGCCAGCTCTAGCGCGAGTCGATTTTAAATTCGTTAAGGGTTGGGCACAAGCGGATTTGGCGGCCAAAGTGAGGCATGCGAACGTGCGTTATCTACAGGCGGACACAAGCATTGCGCGGACAAAACGGCTGATTTTCCGCGCTGCCGCACCAAGAGTCCCCGACTATAAGGGCCAACGGCCTTGAGATACCGAATGGCACTTGTGAAAGGAGACTCCCCATGTCGCGAATGGATCAGCCTTCAACCCCACCCCAGAGCACTGGCGAGCAGATTCGCGAGCAAGCCTCTCAGATGGGTCAGAATATCCGTGAGCGGGCCGAGCAGATGGGCCAGGCCGCCCAGGAACAGCTTGGACAGATTCGTCAATCGGCGGCCGAGTACTATCAGCAGGGGCGCGAACGAGCGATGGAATGGGAACAGAATCTGGAGGACTACGTGCGCGAGCAGCCACTCCGCTCGGTGCTGATTGCGGCGGGGGTAGGCATGCTGATTGGCGTGCTGTGGCGGCGGATGTGAGACGGCGTTCGATCCCATCACCCCAGCTCGGCGGATGAATCTATGGATGAGAGCGATCGTCAGTCCGGCGGTCCCGGCGCCAAGGTCTACCAGCCCCCCTCGGGCGAGGGCGGCGGTGGCAATGGGCGACACCCTTCCCCGCGGGAGTCGGTGTCGCGCGTGGCGAAGCTGGTTGCGGAATACAAGGAGTATCTGGCGTATTTTCTGGCGACGAAAGTCGATGGCGTCCGGCTGACGGTGCGGCAAGGGATTGTGTACGCGGCCTTGGGGGTCATCGGCTTCGTGGCGGCATCGGCCACGATCACGATGGCCATTGTGTTGTTTCTGCTGGGCGCAGCGAGGGGCCTGGGATCGGCGTTTGGCAGCGGCCTGCAATGGTTGGGCGATCTGATCATTGGATTGGCGGTGCTGGGCGGGATCGTACTGGGAACTTATATCGGCATTCGATGGGTGAATGCATCCTTCCGGAAGAAGACGGTGGACAAGTATGAACAGCGACAGAACTGGGAGCGGCGGCAGTTCGGCCGGAGCGCCGCCGAGCAGGCAGCAGCCAACGACATCCAGCGAGTCTGAGTACCTGGCCCGCCAGGCGGCGATGGCTCGAGCGGCCATGGACCAAACGCGTCAGGATATCACGAATCAGGTCAAGGCTCTGGTTAACCCGCGGACATGGGTGAACCAGTACCCGTGGACCTCCCTGGGGAGTGTGACGGCGCTGGGGTTTCTGGCGGCGACCGCAATCACGCCAGCCCGGAAGGAGAGTTTCAAACACCGCCTGCAGACGCTGTTTCCACAGACGCCTCCGCAACCTGCGGCAACCAGCACGACAGCGGTGGAGGCTGGGGAGCCGGGGCCCAAGCAGAAGCGATCGATGCTTCAAACAATCGCCAAGCCGCTTCTGGATACGGCCAAGACCGTACTGGTCAGCGCCATCTCTTCCACGATCCAGGCCAAGGTACAGCAGCCCGAAGGAATGGCGGCGCAGGCAGGAGACGGGCAAAGGGCGGCAGCAGGGCAGCCGGTCGGGGCCCGGTAAGGAGGAAACAGGAGGGATTCAGGGATGAATCCCTGGGCGTGGATGCGGCCGAGGGGCGATTGTGAATGGGGATCTTAGAGGGGGAAGATCCGGAGCGGCGGTTCCCGGCGCCAAAGGACATTATGCATCATTGGTGTAAATGCAGTTCTTTCGCCCCGTTGGGGCTGAGAGGCAGGGGTCAGGGGAGAGGGGTCGGGGGTCAGAGGTCCAGGGGCTGACGCCCCTGGCTATTGACGGTCGCCCCTTCGGGGCTGGAGCGGCGGGTTCACGTGCATCATGTTCCAAACAGAGGGGGATTCGACAACTTATCCACACTCCGCAGACCCGCATGGGCCCTCAGGATTGCCGGAACTTCCAGATATCGGCTGGCGGATGCTCTTTTCATTAGATTTTTCGATTGGCGTTTTCACCAAAGGGGGGTACGGTAGAGCACGAGCCGCAAGGATAATGGATGTGAGAGCATCTGCCGTCGGGTTTCGTACTCGTATAACGTGCCGGACAGGAGCGAGACGATGTCGCTACGCTCAATTTTGCAGCTATGCCTGCTCAGCTTGGTGATCTGCATGGGCTCCAAGCCATCCTCCGGGCTTGATGTAGCTGGAGTGCAGGCCCCGACTGTAGTGCAGGATCCGACTGCGGCGGCCTTGCCGGAGGTTCGGCTGCGGAAGCTCCATCTGGTTCGGCCGGATCTCATCCCCTATCCGATTTTCTACGAAGTGTTCTGCTGATTTGTGGGTGTGGTGGGGGTAATGCGGCTTCCCCTCTATCGTTTATCGGACCAACAGCTTATCGGATATTTTTCGAGCTCTGGGGGCGGAGCTGATTCTCTATACCTACGCCGCGAGGGGGCTTATAATGGCCATCCTGCTCAGGGATGGATGCAAGAGATGTTGAATGACAAGGAGTTGCGTGTGGCCAAACGATCGTCGCTGGCAGATAGGCTAAGTGAAGTACGCGAACGGATCGCAGCGGCGTGCGCGAAGGCCCACCGCGACGTCAAAGAGGTTACGCTGGTCGCCGTCACGAAGAGTGCCGCGCCCGAACAGATCCGGGAGATTCTGCAGTTGGGGGTTGGGGATCTGGGTGAGAGCCGAGTCCAGGTTCTGACGCAACGGGCAGCCCAGATCAACGAGTTTTTCCAGCGTCAACGGTTACACAGCGAAGGGCTGCTGCCGGCTCGGTTGCGGTGGCACATGATCGGGCATTTGCAGCGGAACAAGGCCAAGCCGGTGCTTCAGATTGTGGATCTGGTGCATTCGGTAGACAGCCTGCGATTGGCGGAGGAATTGGACACGCAATCTGGCAAGCTCGGCAAGAAGCTTCCGATTCTCCTGCAGATCAATGCCAGCGAAGAGTCGACCAAGTCCGGGGTGGCGGTGGGCGCCGCGATCCATTTGGCCGAGCAGATCGATTCGATGCCCAATTTGCAGTTGGTCGGTTTGATGACCATGGCGGCGTTAACTGCCAATCCTGAAGACGCCCGCCGCACTTTCGCCCGCACGCGTGAGATTTTCGATGAGATGCAGTGGCAGAAGATCGGAGGCGGCCATTTGCGTCATCTGAGCATGGGGATGAGCAACGATTTCGAGCAGGCCATCCTGGAAGGGGCGACGATGGTGCGGATTGGCAGCCTGCTGTTTGGGGGACCCTCGGGCGATCATGAGGAGGCCGATGAGTCCGCGAATCTGGAGGCCCGCCTGCGGAAGCAGGCGACGGATGCCGAATCGGCGGACAAATGAAGTCTGCGGCCCGTCCGGGCGATGATCAGGGGCAGAAGGGGCATCGAGTGGTTTCTGACGGGAATCGGTCTGTTTGTGGCGGGATGGCGCGAGCGTTGCCTTCCCCGTGTTGGTGGATTGGAAGTGGAGCACGTCTCGACGCGACGGTATGCCGGATATCGATCTTTTCAGTTTCTTCCGTTACATGCTGGCATGGATCGTGGGGATCTATGCGACGATCGTGACGTTGCAATCGTTGTGGGGCTGGTGGGTTTGGTTGGCCGGCAAGGACCGCTATATATCGTTGTTGCGGCGGTACCTGGTCGTGCAGGGGCTGCGGCTGCGGTTTAAGGCATTCTGGGGCGATGTGCTGATCTGCATTTTGCTGGCCGTGGCGTTTATGATGCTGTGGCGGGCCCAGGGGATTATGGATCATTTGCAGGAATTGGCGAGAGTAGCTCATGGCCAACGGGCGATCGGACATTCCTGAAACGAAGATGCTGCCGGGCACGGGTGCCGAGGTTGGTGCGGAGCGCCCGACGCCCACGATTGCGCCTGCGCGGCAATTGCAGGCATTGCCGAAGGACGAGTTGGAGGCGTTGGCTGAGGAATTCGGGCTGGAGCCGAAGCGATATGCCACGCGACAGCACCTTGTGGCCGCCTTGCATGAGCGTCGGCAGCTTATCGCCAGCCTGGACCGCGAGGCATTGCTGGACGTGGTCAAATGGGGTCGGCGGCCGGTTCCGCTCAATGCGAATAACGAGCAGATCGCGCAGGAGATCGTCCGGATCCGCAGCATGCGATTTGGGGGGCTCTCGCAACGCGGGCTGGTGGCATTGGGCAAGCTCCGGGGCGTTGCGGTGCGAGAGACCGACGACGTGCCGACGCTGGTCCGGAAGCTCAAGCGGAAGGAAGGGTTTTTCGCGCGGCTCAATCGCCAACGTCGCAGCCTGCTCGGGACGTTGGTTTCAAACATGCTGGGGGAAAGCGAGAGTTCCAGCGAGTACCAGTTTCTGCCGCCGCAGCAGACGGATGAGACGGGCGGCCCGAGCGTGATGCCACCGCCGCGATCGGCAAGCCTCAAGGAGGAGATCGAGGAGGCCGGGCTGATCGGCGGGATTGCCGAGCGCATCCGCAAATCGGCCGACGTCTACGTTAACCAGAAGTTGGACGAGATTGAGGCCCGCATCGATCGGAAGCTCGACGAAATTGACCGTCGGTTGGCGGAATGGCGTGACAAGGAGATCGCCAATCGCATCCGGATTCTGAAGATTACCCTGTGGGCGAGCGTCATCGTGGCGGTGGTGTCGCTGCTGTACTCGTATATCGATGTCTATCTGCGGCAGTTGTTCGGCAGGTAAGGTGAGCCGCGATGGATCGGTGGGAATCGGCTCGGCGGGAGCTTCTCGCTCACTGGAGCCTCGCCTTCTCAACCAACCTATATCGCTGCAACACCGACGATAGTCGATCATGCATATGATCCCGTGGCAAACGAGGAGTGATGGACCCGGCGATCTCTAAATCCAAGCCAAGCGTTTCGGCAGAGCCGGCCCGTGCGGAGACCGGGCCATTTCTGTTGCTGCGGGCCCTTCGTTCGTACAACTACCGTCTGTTTTTCATGGGCCAGGGCACGTCACTGATTGGCACATGGCTAACGCGGATCGCCACCAGTTGGCTGGTGTACCGTTTGACCGGTTCGGCATTGCTTCTGGGGTTGGTGGCATTCGCCAGCCAGATCCCGATGCTGATTCTGGCCCCTTTTGCGGGCGTTTTCGTGGATCGGTGGAATCGGCACCGGTTGCTGATCGTGACCCAGGTT
>JBLNDH010000324.1:0-7098 GCA_050261455.1 Bacillota bacterium | reverse complement strand
AAGGAGCTTCTGGCCAAGCTGATCGAAGCCCTGGGGCCGGAGAAGTTCGCCGCCTCCTTCTCGGTCAAGCAGTTCGCCGAGGTCACCGAGGCATTCCACGGCGACTTCACCCTCAAGCCCGCGGTCGAGGCCAAGGCCCGGCCGTTCATGGAAAGCGAGATCGTCAAGGCATACAAGCCGACACTCCGGCAATGAGGAACTCCCATGATCGAAGTGGAAATCAAGCGGCACCCGTTCCACCCGGAGACGCACCGGCTGGTGAAGGTCATCCACCGCGGCCGGGTATACGCCACCAGTTGGGCTGAGCCCTTCCCCACAGAGGCCGAGGTCCGCCAGGTATGGCGCTCGGCCCGCTGGCAGTTCCGCCCCTATGACGAATCCACCGGCCGCTACTGCGACTGAGTCCTGACCGGATGATTCACTTCGCCCCCAGTGCTGTACTGCCGGGGGCTTTTCTTTTGGGGACAGGCCGTTCCGCACAGGCGGAGGAAGGTGAGAGGCATGAGAACCTACTGGTATGCCTATCAGAAGCCGGACGGCTCGATCTGGTACTCGCAGTCCTGCGATGGCTCAAGACGCCGGATGAAGCACCACATCGAGTACGAGGGCAACACCTACATCGCGGGGCCATGCGGCTCCCAGGCACAGATCAACACGGAGATCGCTCTATGGAAACGGCAGCATTCAGGTTCCCCGATAAGCCCTGCACCAGCAGCTTCGGCATCCTGAGAACGCTCAGGGACGGCGATTGGCTGGCGCAGGCGAAATACGATGGCTGGAGAGCGCTGGTGCAATGGGACGGCAGTCGCGCCCTTCTCATCAGCCGTCATCAGGAAGGCATCCCCGCCTCCCAGCCGCTTCTGGCTGAGATCACGGCGGCCCTGCACCCACTGCCCCCGTGCATGCTGGACGGGGAGTGGATGGGTCGGCGGGACAATCAGCCTGAGTCGCTCTGGCTCTTCGACCTGTTGGGCATCCGAGGCAAGTGGATAGGGGCACTCGGCGCGGATTGGCGGTTTGCGCAGCTCTCTTCTCTGCTGGGTCGGCCTGAACCGACGCCGCGCATCAAGCTCGTTGAATGCGTCACGTCCGGCTATGCCGATTTCTTTCAATATTCCAAGTCGCTGTCTGGATGCGAGGGCATCGTGCTCAAACACCGGGACAGCAAGTTCATCGGCAGCGTCCGCAAGTCAGTGGACAACCCGCTCTGGCTCAAGGTCAAGTGGCGGGACGGCGCTGACGGACAGACGCTGGTTGCATAGGAGTTGTCATGTACACGCTGGACGATGCGCTGGGCTTGGCTCGTAACCTGATCCACGGCCCGATCACGCCGGAGGATACGCCGATCTCGAGCATCCCAGAAGCCATTGCTGCCGTTGATCGGGCGATCTCGACGTGCGACTTCAACTGGCTGACCGGACAGGAAGCTCGCCGCGTTCTCCGGGAAGCAGCCAAGAAGAAACCAATCGGACTGCTGGCGTGCTGCTCTCGAAAGCTCCCCCACGCCGCGCCAGCCAAGAACCTCTACTGCTCAGCATTGTTCAAGAAGCAAAGAGCCTACATCGAGACGGTCTGTAGCGAGTGGGCGATTCTCAGCGCCAAGCATCGCTTCGTTCTGCCCGATCAGGTCATCGAGCCCTACGACCAGACGCTGCACGGGATGAAGGCGCGGGACAGAGAGCGATGGGGCTTTATCGCCTGCAACATGCTCCGGGCGCATTGGCCTGATTGGAGCGAGCGGCAGTTCATCGTACTCGCCGGGGCAGACTACCGAACTGGAGTCCTGTGTTGCCTCAATTGCACGTTCCCGCTGGACGGCATGGAGATCGGCGAGCAACTGCATTGGCTTACCGAGCAGTTGAAGACGAACGAAGATCATCTGCTCTGGTAGCCGCGACGACGCCGCAACCAAACCAATGAGACCCGGGCCATTCCGCACAGGCGCACCGGATCGGAGGACCACCCATGGATGACTTCTGGAACGATGCCGAGATCATTCACGCCTACACGCGCCGTCAGGCGATCGAGGACGGAGTGCTGGTCGATCTGATGCAGCCGGAAACAAAGGCACTGGTCGAGAACGCCGGAATCAAGGTTCCGGTGGCGATGACCGCGACCGCCTTCTCTCGGTGCATCTGGCCAATCGAGAACGCTGAGGGCGAAGCGTGGCTCAAGAACCAGTGCCAAGACCTGAAGGGCCGGCTCTGGGACGTGCTGTGGATGTTCCGATGCGCGTCACACGGCCAGTCCACCGATACCGTGCTGTTCCAGTTCATCGTGCAGGATTGGGAAACGAAGCGCCGACGACGCATGACCCTCAAAGCCGTCATCCACGGCGGGGGTCAGGGCGAGCCGGTCATCACCATCATGCTGCCCGAGGAGGATTAACCTGTTGCGAGCGGGCATCGTTGAAAGGTGAGAAGATCGCTGGTCCAAGTCGGCAACGGATCGACTTCCATAGCTAATGGCGATGTGCAAGAGGCGGCAACATGGGAAAGAAGGCGAACCGCCTCATGCGTTCTGTTCCAGGACGTCTCTGAGGCCGATATGGGTACTATATCGCTGGACAGCCAATTCCCGCCGCCTATGATGTAACCGTGGTTACATCAGCATCCAGTGCGGGCGGCTTTGAAGGCAATGCCGATGGTAATCGCATCGCGGCGCAACTGGAAAAGCCCATCTACTCCCTCTGGCAGCTCGCCCTGTACGCCTTACGGCTGGGCATGCTCGGATTTGGTGGACCGGTCGCGCTCGTCGGCTACATGCAGCGGGACCTGGTCGAACACCGGAAATGGGTCTCGGAAACGGATTTCAAAGAAGGCCTGACGCTGGCGCAGCTTGCCCCTGGCCCTCTGGCTGCCCAGCTTGCTATCTATCTCGGCTTCGTCCACTACCGGATCATGGGCGCTACCGTGGTTGGCGTGGCCTTTGTGCTCCCGTCGTTTCTCATGGTCGTTGCCTTGGGCTGGGCTTATCGCCTGTACGGTGGGCTGCCCTGGATGCAGGCTGTGTTCTACGGGGTGGGGGCCGCCGTCA
Source organism: Bacillota bacterium (assembly GCA_050261455.1). Taxonomy (GTDB): domain Bacteria; phylum Planctomycetota; class Phycisphaerae; order Tepidisphaerales; family Tepidisphaeraceae; genus JAPLNB01. Next base: position 4,062 of record JBLNDH010000324.1, on the reverse strand, counting down.
TCGGGATCATCGCCCATAGCGCCTACAAGCTCACCCGCAGAACCATTGGTCGGGATTGGCTGCTCTGGTTCATCTATCTGGCCGCAGCCGCGGTTACCATTGTCACGGAATCGGAGATGGTGTGGCTGTTCCTGGCCGGAGGCGTGCTGGTCTGGCTGGTGCGGACGCCCCCCAAGCGGCTCTGGAGCAGAGCCAAGGTCCACAGCCTCCTCATGCTGCCAATGGGCGATGCGTTGCCCCTGGCGACGGTGGTCGATTCCGGCGTGCTCTGGCAGGTCTTTCTCTTTTTCGCCAAGGCCGGGGCTTTCGTCTTCGGCAGTGGCCTGGCCATCGTGCCTTTTCTCTACGGCGGCGTGGTCAAGGAACACCACTGGCTCAACGACCGCCAGTTCGTGGATGCTGTGGCCGTGGCGATGATCACCCCAGGCCCCGTGGTGATCACCGTCGGGTTCATTGGCTTCCTGATTGCCGGACTGGCCGGAGCGATTGTGGCCGCCTTGGGCACCTTTCTGCCGTGTTATCTGTTCACGATCATCCCCGCTCCGTACTTCAAGAAATACGGCAAGCGGCCGGACATTGCTGCCTTTGTGGATGGGGTAACGGCGGCGGCCATCGGTGCGATCACGGGCGCGGTCTTCGTCCTGGGCCGGCGATCGATCGTGGATATTCCAACGGCGCTGCTGGCTTTAGCAGCGTTGGCTCTGCTGTGGAAGACGAAGAAGGCCCCGGAGCCGCTCATCGTGCTGGCGGCGGCCATTCTCGGGCTTCTGATCTTTCCCTTGCTGCATCGCTAGAGGACTATGGTGGAGGTGAATACCGTGCATGTGTGGCTCCTGCTGGCCTACAAAGTGCCCCGCGATCCAACCGCCAATCGTGTCTACGTCTGGCGCAAGCTCAAGCGGCTGGGCGCGATCCTGCTGCATGACTCGATCTGGGTGCTTCCGGCCACGCCCCAGACCAAGGAGCAGTTGCAGTGGCTTTCGACGGAGATCGTCGAGCTGGGCGGCGAGTTCTCGCTCTGGGAATCCCGCCTGGTCCTGGATGGCCAGCAGGACGAGGCTCTGGTCCAGCGGTTTCAGGCTGCGGCCGAGGCGAGCTACCAAGAGATCCTGGCCGAGTTGAAACGGAAGAAGCCGGATCTGGCCGGCTTGTCCAAGCGGTTCCAGCAGGCCCAGGCACAGGACTATTTTCATTGCGAGTTGGGCAAGCGCGTTCGCGAGGCGCTGCTTGCCGCCAAAGGAGAACCCAAGCCATGAAATGGGTGACCTGGCAGAACGTCGGCGTGGATCGCATGGCCTGCGCCTGGCTGATCCGTCGCCATGTGGATAAGAAAGCGGAGTTCCTCTTCATTCCCGAGGGGCAACAGACCGCGCCGGAGGGGGCCGAACCCTTCGATCTTCCGGGCGTGCGCCTGTCGCATCACAAGGGGCACTGCTCGTTCCATGCGATCGTGCGGGAGTACAAGCTCAAAGACCCGGTGCTGGATCACATCGCCCGCATCGTGGACGAGGCGGACATCGTGCAGGAGGTCGCTCTTGAGCCGGCAGCGCAGGGCCTCGACCTCATATGCCGGGGTATCCGCCGCAGCAGCCCCGATGATCAGACGGCCTTGGAGCGTGGGGCGATGATCTACGACGCCCTGTATGCGGAACTATCGGCCGAAGAGGCCCAGTAGCCGCCACCGGAGCCCACCATGAGATGGATCACCCGAGAGCACGTCAAAGTCGATCGCGTGGCCTGCCCCTGGCTCATCCGGAAGTCCGTGGACCCACAGGCCGAGTTCCTGTTCGTGCCGGCGGAGAAGGTCATGGAGGTCGCCCAACAGGAACAGGCCATCCCGTATGACGTGAAGGATGTGGAACTCGGGCACCACGGCCCCGAGTGCTCCTTCGATGCCATCGTGAAGAAATACGGCCTGGCCAAGGACCCGGCGCTGGTGCTGCTGGCCAAGATCGTCAACGGGGCCGATACCGACAATACCCTGTGGAACCAGCCGGAATCGGCGGGACTGAACGCGATCGCCGAGGGCTTCCGGCACCTGGGCTTCAAGGACGATCATAAGCAGAATGCCGCCGAGTGGATCGTCTACGACGCCCTCTACGCCTACTGCCAGGAGATGGTCAAGCGAGGCAAGCCCGACGGCGCTTTCAAGCAGCCATGACTCTCTTGTTGCCCCGATCGCAGGCGCTGGCAGCCCTGACCGCGGACGGGTGGCTGCTGATGCTCACCCGCGCCATCCGGCTCTTCGCGTATGGGTGCGTGTCGGTCATCCTGGTGCTCTATCTGGTCCACATAGGACTCAGCGACCAGCGCATTGGCTTGCTGCTCACGCTTACGCTGGTCGGAGACACGGCCATTTCGCTGTGGCTCACCACCCGAGCCGACCGCCTGGGAAGGCGGCGCATGCTCATCATCGGGGCCGGTCTGATGGTCTTCGCCGGCATCGTGTTCGTGCTCACCCGCAGTTTCCTTCTCCTGCTGTTGGCAACAACCCTGGGCGTCATTAGCCCCAGCGGCAATGAGGTCGGCCCCTTCCTGTCCATCGAACAGGCTTCGCTGGCCCAGGTGGTCCCGGACCAGCGCCGGACCGGCGTCTTCGCGTGGTATTCGCTGGCCGGCTCCTTCGCCACGGCCCTCGGCTCGCTCACCGGTGGCGTACTGACGCAAGAGCTCCAGTGGATGTTGGCTGCCCCGTTGGCCGGCTATCGCATCGTCCTGGCAATCTACGCTGTGCTCGGCCTGGTCTCGGCGTTGCTGTTCATGCGGCTCTCTCCGAGGGTTGAGGTCTACACGGCCGCAGACGGCGTGCCGACTCCAGCATCTTCACGCTGGGGCCTGGGCCGATCCCGCGGGATGGTGCTGCGGCTCTCGGGCTTGTTCGCGCTGGATGCCTTCGGCGGCGGCTTCGTGATTCAGAGCCTCGCCGCCTACTGGTTCCACCTCCGCTTCGGGACCAACCCCGCGGCATTGGGCGGAATCTTCTTCGCAGCCAACCTCTTCGCCGGTTTCTCCGCCTTGGCCGCGGCCTGGGTCGCTTCCCGCATTGGGCTCCTGAACACGATGGTGTTCACGCACCTGCCCTCGAACGTACTGTTGATCCTCGTGCCATTGATGCCAACGCCGGGATTGGCCATCCTGGTGTTGCTGCTGCGGTTCAGTATCTCACAGATGGATGTCCCGACGCGCCAGTCCTACACCATGGCCGTCGTGTCGCCGGCTGAGAGATCGGCCGCGGCAGGCGTCACAGGTGTCGCTCGAACCACCGGAGCCGCCATCTCGCCTCTGTTCGCCGGGCTGCTCTTGGGGAATGTGGCGCTGCTGAACGTGACGTTCTTCCTGGCCGGTGGGCTGAAGATCGCCTACGACGTGCTGCTGTACCGCAGCTTCAGGATGCACAGGCCGCGGGAGGAATCGCTGCCGGCCACCGAGACATCCGCGGGACTTGGGTGAGACAGTGCATCATCTGTGCCCTCCGCCTGAATGTTCATCGAAACCAACAAACGAATCGAAGTTCTCAGCAAAGAGGAACGTCGAGAGACTGAGCGCAGGCAATCTGGCGCTCCATTTCGTCTTCCCGGCGTCCGGCTGCAGTGATGCAGTCGCAAGCGTATGCGACGTGTCAGTCATCATGCCGCCGGTCTTGCGAACCTGGTAGATGCTGTTGCGCACTGCGATCGTCACCGGCGCGGGGGCGGGACGGTTGTTGATCAAGACCAGGACATAGGCCTTCTTCTGCGAGGCAAAGGCTACGGCCCGAACAAACGGATCGTTGGAATCGGCAGCGACGCGGTGGTCGCCGGGCCGGACGAAACGGCCAAAATGGGCGAATACCACTCCGCCTGATTTGCTTGGAGCCCAGCTCACGACGCGCTGGCCATCTCCGTAGAGCAGCAGATGGTGGCCCTCGTTGCGGCCGGACCCCTGCGCTCGCGGGTCGACCCCTTCCGGCCAGATTCCGAACTGGCCGTCAACGGCGGACGCGCCCCCGACCAGTTCGTAGTAGATCTCGTTGCCGCGGCCGCGCCCGATTTCCCAATCCGACAGATTCCTAGTCAACGGAAT
>JBLNDH010000323.1:0-5374 GCA_050261455.1 Bacillota bacterium | reverse complement strand
ATGCCTCGCCCCTTCTCGCGTCTGCACCGGCGGATACAGATGCACCACCACACCCTGCATCTGCCCCACCGGCGTCTGCGCCCGCAGCACCCAGGCCGGGAACCATCCCCCCAGCGGCTGCACATACGCCGACTCCTCCACCGGCCAGCGCGACAGCACCGCCATTCCCCCCGAGGGAAACAGATGCAGCCGAAACCGCATATGCGGGTAATCGCGACCCAACTGCTCCCGCAGCCGCCGCTCCCAAACCTCGGTGATCTCCTGCAGACACACCACATCCGCCCCCGATTCCAGAATCGTCCCCACCGTCTTCTCCATCCCCGGCGTCCCCCAGTTCACGTTATACGTCATCACCCGCACGCGAGAACCGAGAGCCTCTTTCCCATCACCCTTCACGCCGGGTTCGGAGCTACGCGACGCCCCGGATCTCCCGCCACCCCCCTGCCGTGCGCAGCCGACCAGCAGCATGACCACCACCAGCCCAGCCAGCCGCATCCGGCATGCCATAGGGCTCCTCCGCAAGGGCAAGTCGGGACCACGCTCCAAGCCCAACGGGCTCGGGCCAGGATAAGGGTTCACCCTCTTCCCCCTCGCCCGGTACTCCGGGAGAGGGTTGGGGTGAGGGCTCTTGGCCAATCCACGCCATATTCTCTATATAGTGTTACCCTCCGCAGCCCGCACCTGTTGAGCTCCGCCGAGTATGCATCACACGATTCTGCATGAAGAAGTGTCCCCATGCTTCCACGCCGGGTGCTGAGCGCAGCGAAGCCCCGGATCTCCGCGCCCTCCGATCCCCCGCGTAGGATCGCTCCCCAAGGGCTTGTCATCCTAAGAGCAGCGAAGTTTTCGTAGGGTATGCTTCAGCACACCACTTCATATTAGTGCTCTGCTTTTATGCGAAAACACACCCACCTGCTGCGCAGCACATGCACAATAGCTCAGTGCCGCCTCCGTGTCTCCGTGATTCAACCCATCAGAGGAGCATCACAGCCCCTTCTCATTCACCACCACCCCATGCGCCTTAAGCGTATTGAGCTGCACGAGTTTGGCCTTCTCCGCATCCGCTACATTATCGCTATGGCAGGCGGCCTTCTTGCCCTTGTGGGCCAGCTTCATGATCTGCTCTTGCGACAGCACGCCGCGCTGCTTCAGCACTTCCACGCCATCGGCGCTGACCCCCGGCGACTTCTGCGCCGCCTTGGCCGGCTGGGCTTCCTCGGCCTTGCCGCTGTAAAACTCGTTGATCTCCTTGCTAATGCGCACGGCACACCAGTCATGCCCGCACATGGCGCAGAAATCGGTATCGACCTCCAGGTCCTCGTCGTGATACGCCCGGGCCAGGTCCGGATCGAACGACAGCTCGAAATGCTTCTGCCAGTTCAGCGCCGCGCGGGCCTTGGTCAATTCATCATCCCGATCGCGTGTGCCGGGGATTCCCAGTGCCACGTCGGCCGCGTGGGCCGCGATCTTGTACGCGACGCACCCCTGCTTCACGTCGTCCTTCTTCGGCAATCCCAAATGTTCCTTCGGCGTCACGTAGCACAGCATCGCCGCCCCATGATACGCGGCGGCCGTCGCGCCGATGCAACTGGTAATGTGGTCATACCCCGGGAACATGTCCGTCACCAGTGGCCCAAGCACGTAGAACGGCGCCCCATGGCACAGCTTCCGCTGAAGCTTCATGTTGTATTCAATCTGATCGAACGGCACATGGCCCGGCCCTTCCACCATCACTTGGCATCCCTTGGCCCATGCGCGCTCGGTCAGTTCGCCCAACGTCGCCAGTTCGCGAAGCTGTGCCTCATCCGTCGCATCCGCCAAGCCGCCTGGCCGAAGCCCGTCTCCCAGGCTGAAGCAGACATCGTACGCCCGCATGATGTCGCAGATGTCGTCGAAGATCTCATACATCGGGTTCTGCTTGTTGTGATGCAGCATCCACTTGGCCAGCAGCGACCCGCCGCGCGACACGATGCCAATCAGCCGATTCTTCACATACGGCAGATGCTCCCGCAGCACCCCGGCATGGATCGTGAAATAGTCCACCCCTTGCTTGGCCTGGTTCTCCAGTTCCTTCAGGATGGAATCGTAGGTCAGCTCCTCGATCGACTTGCCGATGATCATCGAATAGATCGGCACCGTCCCGATCGGCACCACACTGTTCTGCACGATCGCCTCGCGACACGCATTCAGATCCCCGCCGGTGGACAAGTCCATCACGGTATCGGCCCCCCACCGCTCGGCCCATTTCAGCTTCTCCACCTCTTCCGCAATGCTCGATGAGACCGGCGAAGCCCCCATGTTGGCATTGACCTTCGTCAGCCCCGCCCGGCCGATGCACATCGGCTGCAGCTTGTACGTCAGGTGAACCTTGTTGGCCGGGATCACCATCCGCCCCGCGGCCACCTCGACACGGATCTGCTCCGCCGTCAGGTGTCGTTCCCGCAATGCCACTTTCTTCATTTCAGGCGTGATGACCCCACTTCGTGCCAGTTCCAGTTGCGTCTGCCCCTCTCGATCCCGCTCACTGGCATAATCCATGGCGGTGATCGGCGAAATGCCGGGCATGCCCGGCGTGTCCGGTGAACTATAAGACCAAGCGGTACCCACTCGCCCCGGATTGGCCAGCGAGCCCGGCGTGGTCCCCTGGCGGGTGCTCGATGGATTATCCCCAACTGGCGGCAATGCGTATGAACGACTCCCCGTCTTATTCGATTGCGACATGGCTACTCCTCTGTCCACACAAAAGCGGCAACAAGCACCGACGCGATCCGGAATAGCCGAAGGAAAGGAAGAGGAATGCCTTCATTCGCTTCCCTACGCCGGTATGAACCGGATCAGGTTCCAAGGGTTTACTCTCAGTCCCGGAATTCCCAGGACACCCCTAGCGAACGACCATAGTGTAAGTTCTTACATTTGCCTCGGCAACGTCTCTTTTTCCCGACCCCCTCACCTTCGCCAAACACTCCCAACTTCGCCCCGGAGGCACATGGCGCTTTGCCTTCCGCGGCAATCGGTTTAGAATTGACTCTTCCTTAAAGCAACCTGAACGGTATTAGACCATGCCGTGAACAGGACTAAATCAGTTGGAGTTCCACCCATGTTTAATCTGCTTCCGAAGGACACTGTCTTTTTCGACCTCTTCGAGAATATGGCCCAGCGGGTCGTGTCCTCGGCTCAGCATCTGCATCAGCTGGCCCGGCAGTTTCCTAAGATAGACGGGCAAATTCAACTGATTCGCAAGGAAGAACACGATGCCGACGACCTGGCCCATGCGGCCTTGGATCGTCTCGACCGCACCTTTATCACCCCCTTTGATCGCGAAGACATCCATGAGCTGGTCGGCAATTTGGATGATATTGTCGATCAGATCGATGCCCTGGCCAAGCGAGTGCCCCTGTTCCATATCGCGGCCATGGAGCCGGAGTTTTTGAAACAGACCGATGTTCTGCTGGCGGCGACGATCGCCGTCTCCGAAGCCGTTCGTCGGCTCCGCAAGAGCCGCAAACTCTCGGAATTGAGCGACAAGCTGATCGAGATCCACAGCCACGAAAGCGTCGGCGACGACAACCATCACGCCGCCATGTCCAAGATCTTCGGCGGCACCATGTCTCCGCTCGATGTGGTCAAGTGGAAAGAACTCTACGACTACATCGAACAGGCCATTGACGACTGTGAAGATGTCGGCAATACCCTGGAACGGATTGTGATCAAGAACGGATAGGGGCAAGCGGCGGCCCAATGCCGTAGCCGATGGGGGTTTAGTAGATTAAACACGACAGGCAGCAATGAGCATACCTGTGTTACTTGCAGACGCCCTTCCCGTGTCGATGGCGACCTTGGGCTTTATCTTTTTCATCATCGCCGCCGCCCTGGTTTTCGACTTTCTCAACGGCTTCCACGACGCCGCCAACTCGATCGCGACGATTGTCTCCACGCGTGTGCTGACGCCCACGCAAGCGGTCGTGTGGGCCGCATTCTTCAACTTCGTCGCCGCCTTTCTGTTCGGAACCAAAGTCGCCGGCACCATCGGCAAGGACCTGGTCAACCCGCAATACGTGGATGTTTATGTCGTTTTCGCCGGACTGTTCGGCGCCATTGCCTGGAACCTCATCACGTGGCTGCTCGGCCTGCCCACCAGCTCCTCGCACGCGTTGGTAAGCGGTATCGCGGGCGCCGCCATCGTCAAGTCGGGGTTTCAGGTGGTGCTTTGGAAGGGATGGATCCCCCTGCTGGCGTTCATCGTTCTGTCTCCCGTGATCGGCTTCATCCTGGGCGCCTTCAACATGATTGTGGTCAGCTGGCTGGCCCGCCACACCACCCCGCACAAGGTGGATACCCTGTTCCGCCGGCTGCAGCTGCTCTCGGCGGGCATTTACAGCCTGGGGCATGGCGGCAACGACGCCCAGAAGACCATGGGGATCATTGTGATGCTCCTCACCGCTGCGGGCCTCAGCCAATGGACCGTCGCCGGTGACAGCAACTGGTTTAACCATCTGAGCATCCTGGGCCACAAACACCAGCTGGCCCCGTGGATCATCCTCGCCTGCAACGCCTCCATCGCCATGGGCACGATGTTCGGCGGCTGGCGGATTGTCAAAACCATGGGCTCGGGGATTACGCGGCTGGCGCCCGTGGGCGGGTTCTGTGCGGAAACCGCCGCCGCCACCACCATCATCGGCGCGACGCACTGGGGCATTCCCATCTCCACCACTCACGCGATCACCGGGTCGATCCTGGGGGTTGGGACCACCAAGGGAGTGCGTTCGGTTCGGTGGATCTGGGGCGAACGCATTGTCGTCGCATGGGTTCTGACGCTCCCCTGCTCGGCCTTTATGGCTGCGTTGACGTGGGTCGCGGTGCATCTGACGGTTGAACCCTTCGTTGGGGCGATTGGAAAGTAGGAAGGGCCAGGGGGAATTAGGGTTGTTCGGGGCGAATGGGATCGAGGCTGGCAATGTTGGCCTTGGTAGTGTTTATCATTCTGGTTGCGTTGGTCTTCGATTTTCTAAACGGTTTTCATGACGCGGCGAATTCCATCGCCACCATCGTCTCGACGCGTGTGCTAACCCCTAGCCAGGCTGTCACCTGGGCCGCGTTCTTTGATTTCGTCGCCGCATTTCTCTTCGGCACCAACGTCGCCGCTACTGTCGGCAAAGGGCTGGTTCACGGGGAGTGCGTGGACATTGCGATCGTTTTTTCGGGTCTGTTTGGGGCTATCACCTGGAATCTTATTACCTGGCTATTCGGGCTCCCGGTGAGCTCATCGCATGCGCTGTTCGCCGGCATCGCGGGAGCGGCCATCGCCAAGGCCGGGTTTGGCGCCATCATCTGGAGCGGCTGGATCCCGCTGCTGATCTTTATTGTTCTCTCCCCC
>JBLNDH010000322.1:0-12724 GCA_050261455.1 Bacillota bacterium | reverse complement strand
TGGCATTTGGCAAGATGCTTAACAAATCGGCGGGCTTGGTCCTAGGCAACGAAGAGGAAAGCCGGCTGATCGCACCGCTGAAACTGAAAGCCCCGGTCGTCGTCGCACCGCTGAATGCAATGTTTCCGGAGGAAGTGGCGGATCTGCCCGCGCCGGACGCGTTTGGGAAGCGGTTTCCGAAGCTTCAAGGGCGGCGATTCATCATATTTCTGGGGCGATTTCACTACAAAAAGGGCGTTGATTATCTGGCGGAGGCATTTGCCCTGTTTTCGCAGGGAAACTCCGACGTGGATCTGGTGATGGTGGGGGTGGATGACGGCGCGGAGGCGGATTTCCGCGAGCGGATCGCGCGGCACAAGCTGACGGACCGAGTGCATATGCTGGGCCCGCTGCATGGACCCGCCAAGTGGGAGGCATTCTCCGCTGCCGACTGTTTCACGCTGCCGAGCCACCAGGAGGGGTTCAGCATCGCGATTACGGAAGCGTTGGCATGCGGAGTGCCGGTCGTCATCACGAAGAACTGCCATTTCGATGAGATCGAAGAGGCAGGCGCGGGACGTGTGGTGGAACTGAACGCCGAGGCCATTGCTGCGGCCTTTTCAGCGGTGCTGAGTAATCAGACAACCCGCCAGTCGATGGCGGCTGCGGCGCGCAACCTGATTGCCACCCGTTTTTCCTGCCACACGATGGGCCAGAAGGTTGTGGAGGCCTACCAGCGGGCATTGGATCATCGACCGTCGTAATCCTCTCGCGGCTGTTTTTGCACGCGGGTCTTCGTGTTATTCTGTCGAATAACATCCTGAGGAGTATCATTCATGACCAACCAACCCATCCGGCCTAAAGAGCGGTTTCTGGTATTTGGCTCGCCTTTGATCGAGGACGCCGAGATCAAAGAGGTTGTGGCGTCGCTAAAGAGCGGGTGGTTGGGCACGGGCCCCAAGGTTGCGCAATTCGAGCACGATTTCAAGACATACAAGTCGGCCCCCTACGCGACGGCGGTGAATTCGTGCACGGCGGCATTGCATCTGAGCATCCTGGCCGCAGGCCTGGAGAAGGGCGACGAGGTCATCACCACTCCGATGACGTTCTGCGCGACCGTGAATGCGATCATCCATGCGGGCGCTCGGCCTGTTCTGGCGGACATCGACGAGAAAACGATGAACATCGATCCGGAGCAGATCCGGGCCCGACTGACGCCGCGGACCCGCGCGATCGTCCCGGTCCATTTTGCAGGCCGGCCGTGCAACATGGAGGCGATCGGCGCGATTTGCGCCAAACACGGGCTGAAACTGATCGAGGATTGCGCCCACGCGATTGAAACGGAATATCACGGGCGCAAAGCGGGGACGTTCGGCGAGTTCGGCTGTTTCAGCTTCTACGTGACGAAGAATATCGTCACCGGTGAGGGGGGCATGGTCCTTACGCGCAATGAAGAAGATGCGTCGCGGATCAAGATCCTGGCGCTGCACGGCATGTCGAAGGACGCCTGGAAACGATTCAGTGATGAGGGCTACAAACACTACCAGGTGGTGCAGGCGGGCTTCAAGTACAACATGATGGACATCCAGGCGGCGATCGGGATCCACCAGCTCAAGCGAATCGACGCCTACTGGGTCAGGCGCCAGCAGATCTGGCGGCAATACAATGAGGCATTTGCGGATCTGCCGGTAACGTTGCCGCTGGATCCCGAGCCCAACACACGCCACGCATATCACCTGTACACCCTGCTGATCGACGGCAAGACCGCTCCCATTACGCGAGACGATTTTCTGACGAGCATTACGCGGCACAACATCGGCATCGGCGTGCATTATCTGAGCATCCCGGAGCATCCGTATTACCAACAGACCTTCGGATGGAAGCCGGAGGACTATCCCAACGCGATGAAGGTGGGGCGGCAGACGGTGAGCTTGCCCATCTCGGCAAAACTGACGGACGATGACGTACACGATGTCATCCGCGCCGTCCGGCTGCTGCTCGGGCGCCGGTGATACTTCCTGACAGAGTCAGCGTATTCCCGCTTGCGCGGACACCCTGCGCCCAACCCCCGGGTCCATCGGACTGAAGATCGCTATAGCCGATTTTCACTTGGACAGGGTCTGCCCGGCCATCGACAGGGACTGCCGAGCGTCTTGAGATGCTCCATCCATAGCCAATTTCCTGGCAAGGCGTCGGGCCAGCCGGTGGCTGGGCATCTCGATCAAGCGATAGGTCATTTCCACGGCGACAAAGGTGAGCGCAACGCCGGCAAGCACGACGAGGAAATACTCCCAGCTGCCGCGGGGTGCGTTCTTGTCGGCGATATGCCGAAAGCGAACCCATAGATCCATTACGCCGGCCATAACCGTCAGGTGGACAAGATAGAGGCTGTAGGAGCGGTCGCCGACAGCGCTCGCCAGCCTGGCCCAGAACCCTTGGCCAACGGCAATGTTGCCTTGCGACGATTCCCACGCGATCGCCCCCACCAACACGAGCATGAATCCCAATGCGGCGGGCACATCGGTTGTGTGCGCTCGAAGCCCGAAGGCGGCACACAACGCCACACCACTGGCGATACAAAGCAGTCCCCCACCGACCAAAGCGGACGGCTTGAGCGCGCCGCACCACTGGCGGAGCCGGCCGGTCACATACAGTTCAGCGACCCATGCGCCCAGGAGCCACTCGCCGAAGCGAATAGCGCCCAAACGAGCCGGGAACACAAATCTGGGCACATCATCGTAGTAAAAGAGACCCGTGCTATACCACCCCATCCGATAGGCAATATCAATGCCCAGGCCAATGGCAGCGCACCGTCCAAGTCCAACGCGACGCAGCACCGGCAGAGTGATGGCATAAAGGATGTAGAACTGCACTTCGATCGCGAGCGTCCACATCGGAGGCGAGATGCCCATGCCGGCATTGGCGGCGCTGCCATCTGCATAATGCCAGAACACCAAGTGTCCCAGCAGATTGGTCAGGTTCAGGTTGGGGATTCCTCCCCAGCCGAAGCGTAGGGTCAGCAAGGCGAAGCAGACGATGACCACGGCAATATACAAGGGATAAATCCGGAAGAACCGCCGAATGGCGAAAACCCGGAAGTCCAACGGATCGGACTTACCGGCCTGGGGAAGATGGATGCAAAAGCCGCTGATCACGAAGAAAAGCGGAACCCCCAGGAAGCCCATCCCAAACAGCAGACCGGAAACGATGCGAAGCACGGGCTGCGTAGAAAAAAAGTCCCGGGCGTTGCCGAAGAACAGGTCGGGTACCGCCCGCCACCACAGGCCATCACCGTGGGACAAGCAAACCCAGAGCGCAGCCAACCCGCGCAACAGGGTGATGCTCCACAAGCCCACTTTCGTGCTCTGGGCAGGCAGGCAAAGCGGAAGATTCCCCTGTGCATTACCCAATTCCAACGCCACTCCTCCAATTAACCCCGAATCGTTTCCGTGCACCCTATGCCACGACCCTGCACGGCTACCCTCTACGCGTCCCGCCCCGCCTACCACGGCCACTTAGGCCGATAACATGAACAATACATATATCCAGAACGGGCGTGTGCCAAGTACCATCCGCGTTTTTTTCCTTCCGCATCGACTTCCGGCCGAATACCTGAACGCTGCTTCTTAACCTTGCGGAAACAATCGAAAACTCACCCCCGATATTTCCAAGCCAGTTCGCCGGCCCATATGGAAGCTTCGCGTTATACCGATATGATGCATAGGGACTAGCCACTTAACCCATTAGCATGACTTCTGTTTACACCCAAAATCGGCCGATTCGCGTCATCCTCCAACAGGGGGCCCTGCCCAAATATCGCATTCCGGTCTTTCGCGAATTGGCCTCGCGTCCCGGGATCGACCTGCGAGTCGTTTACGCTGCCCTCCCTGGCCTGAACAATGCAGAGCCTGCGGGATTTGAGGGCAGCTATGTTCCCATGTGGCAGCCACGATTGCGGGGGCACCCCATTTTCTGGCATTGGCCACAATGGACGTATGCCACCCGAAAGGGTGCCGACGTCGTCATCCTCTCCTGGGATGTGCACTTTGTAACCTTGCTTCCAGGACTGCTGCGGGCTCGGGCCAATGGCGTCGGGACGATCCTATGGGGCCACGGCATCTCCAAATATGAAACCCCTCTGCGCGGCGTGCCTCGTCGGATCATGGCACGCATGGCCAATGCGCTGCTGTTCTACAACGATAGAGCGGCCAATCGCTACATCGATATGGGATGGGACCCGCAACGGGTTTACGTGGCCCGCAACGCGTTGGATCAAGACCCGATCCAGGAGGCCCGACAGACCTGGCTGGACGATCCTCAGCGGCTGCAGGCGTTCCAGCAGGAACACGCCCTGGCGGGCCGCCCGGTGATCCTTTTTGTCTCCCGCCTGGACGGCCAGCGGCGGGCCGACCTGCTGCTGCAGGCAGCCACCCGTTTGGTCAAGACGCATCCTCAACTCAAAATCGTTTTCATCGGCCAGGGTCCCGATGAATCCAAACTCCGGGAACTCGCCCGCAAAGAGGGGCTTACCGAACATGTGCACTTCACCGGCGCCCTCTACGACGAAATGAAACTGGCCCCGTGGTTCCTCAGCTCCACCGTCTTCTGTTTCCCCACGAACATCGGTCTGAGCCTGTTACATGCCTTCGGTTATGGCCTGCCGGTGATTACCAGTGGCCTGCTCACCAACCACGGGCCAGAAATCGAGGCTTTGCATAACGAGCAGAATGGCCTGCTGTACGAGGACGGCAACCTGGATTCGCTGGTCGGCACCCTGCACCGCGTGTTGGAGGACCCGGCCCTGGCCCGGCGCATGGGCCAGGAAGCCCACCGCACCGCAACCGAAGACTACAGCATTCATCGCATGGTCGATGGCATGGAAGCGGCGATTCGTTATTGTGCAAGCCTTCACGCCGCATCGGGCTGTACCAGTGCTGGACATCTTTGAACCATCTGTCGATACTGCCCCAATAGAGGACCTGTTCTTTAGAATGGAGGCTCCTTGCGGCAGTCGACCCTTCTGGTCGTCAACACCATGGTCACGTATGCGCGCATGGCGCTGACGGTCGGCTTGGGCCTGGCCGCAACACGCTTTCTGACGCGAGCACTTGGCTACTCGGACTTTGGCTTGTCGTCCGTGCTGGGTGCCAGCGGCACACTGCTCACCGTCGTGTCCGATGCATTCACCAGCAGCACCCAACGTCACATGGCCTATGAGATTGGCCGAGGTGACACGCAGCGCGTTGGCGTGGTCTTCAACACCTCCCTGGTTCTCTTCGTGATGATGGGCCTGGCGCTCTTGATCATCGGCAGTGCGCTTACCCCCATTGTCATGCATGTCCTGACCATTCCACTCGGACGCGAGCGGGCGGCGTTCTGGGTCTACGAATTGACGCTGCTCAACCTGGCCATCACCATGCTGACCATCCCCTTTGGCGCTATTATCGATGCCCATCAGGCCATGGTGTTTAGCGCCGTGCGCGACTTCTTTGTCTCCTGTGTCCAACTGGCGGCGGTCTTGCTCATGTTGGTGCTCCCCGGCGACAAGCTCATTACCTATGCCATTCTCATCCTCGTTGGACGCGCCGCGATCCTTACGCTGTTCTCCTTGATCGTTATTCAAGTCTTCCCTGCCAGCCGCCCGCGGCTCACCCATTTTCATCGCAGTGAACTGCGTAACATCGCCGGCTTCGCAGGATGGACGTCCCTCATATCATTGGCCTGGCAGCTTCGCTGCCAGGGCTCCATCGTGCTCTTGAACGTTGTTTTTGGCCCCGTTGTCAATGCAGCGCTCGACATCGCCACACGAGTGGCGGGCTATCAACAAACCCTTGGTGGTGCCATCGCGGTGGCGGCGCGTTCGGCAACCGTCAACGTCCACGCCCGCGGCGCAACCGAAAGCCTCAAAGGCCTGGTGCTTGTAACCAGCAAATACACATCGCTAGTCATGCTATTCTTCTTGGTTCCCATTCAGCTCGAAGCCAACAACCTGCTTACACTCTGGCTCAAGGAATACCCGCCCCTGACCCCGACCTTCGTTCGGTTGGCCATGATCTGGGTCTACCTGTACCCCCTCAGCGCCGGCTATCACCTGGCCGCCCTGGCGCAAGGCAATATCCGGCGATACGCGATCATCACCTCTTTTCTCGATACCATGATCCTGGTTGCGGGCGCCATCGAATTCTTCGTGTTCGGCCTTTCACCCACAGCGCTGCTGGTCACCGCGGTTATATCGACGGCAATCCAAATCTGTTTTCAGGCATCGTATGTCGGAGGACAGATCGGTCTGCCGTTCACCGCCTGGGTTTGGCGGCTTCTGCGGCCTGTCAGCATCGTTGCTCTTCTGGGCCTGGGCGCGGTCTGGCTGGCCCACCACTACCTTAACGACGGTCTTCCTCGCCTTCTGACTGCCGTCCTCACTTCTGCGATCGTGATAATCCCGGCCTCGTGGTTCCTGGCGTTGGAGCCTTGGGAACGAACTTTCTTCCAGGGTATCGTTCTGGCCTTCTGCAACCGCGTCCACGGCAGAACCAGTCGCCCGCTCGTCGCCAGCAATGAACAATGATAACGAGAACCACCAACATGGAATGCTCAGTCCCTCAACCAACAATCACCGCCGTGACGCCGAACACCACGTACCCCGCTACTGTCATCATCACCACCAAAAATCGAAAAGACGAGCTGCGTAAGGCCATCGATTCAACCCTCGCCCAAACCGCTAAAGTCGAAATCCTCATCTTTGACGATGGCTCCACCGATGGGACTTCGGAGATGGTTCGTCAGCACTACCCCCAGGCATCGCTCCACCGCGTCGAGCAGTCGCTGGGGATCAACAAAGCACGCAACCGCGCCATCGAGCTAGCCTCGGCTCCGATCGTCCTCACTATCGACGACGATTGCGTCTTTCCCACATCAGATATCATCCGCCAGACTCTGGCCGAGTTTGACCACCCCCGAATCGGTGCCGTAGCGATCCCCTGCATCCACATGTACATCGATCCCCATGATTCCGGGATCCGGCCGCCGCCGGATGGCATCTTCGTGTGTAGCGAGTTCCGCGGTTGCGCCAACGCCATGCGGCGTGACCTGTTCCTCCAGATCGGGCGCTACCGCGGCTTCTTCCACCGCCAGGGTGAGGAAGGGGACTATTGCCTTCGGCTCCTCGATGCAGGGTACGTCGTCCGGGTTGGCCGCGCCGATGCCATCCACCACTATCATTCACCCATCCGCGACCACAGCGAACGCTACTACTACCAGTGCCGGAACAATATCCTCTACGCCTGGTACAACGTGCCGATGCCCTATATGCTGCCGCACCTGGCGGTGACGGTGTGCAACAGTCTCGCCTGCGGGCTCAAATCCCACTATTACCTGGCAACCGTCCAGGGCACGGTCAGTGGCTTCGGCGGGATTGCCCACGAGTGTACCGAAAGGCGACCGGTCACCCGGCAGACGTACCGCCTGATGCGACGATTGAAGCATCAGGCCTTCACCCGATTTGCGGACATTGAGCCCGAGCTTTCCCCGATGCATTTCTCGAGCAATGGTTAGAGACATGGACTACGCTGCTACCGTTGTCATCACCACCAAGAACCGCAAGGATGAGCTGCGGACGGCGTTGGAATCGACGTTGAAGCAGACCGTGCCGCTGGAAATCCTCGTCATCGACGATGGCTCAACCGACGGCACCTCCGAAATGGTCCGGCGTGACTATCCCCAGGTTCGCCTTGAACGTAGCGAGCAGTCGCTGGGACTCATCGTTCAGCGCAATCGCGGAGCCCAGATGGCATCAGCCTCGATCGTTATCTCCATCGACGATGATGCGGCGTTCCCCTCGGCGGGGATCGTCGAGCAGACCCTGGCCGATTTCGACCATCCACGTGTCGGCGCGGTGGCCATCGCGTCCATTAACGTTCCCGACGGGACCCCGGCCCATTTGCGTGCTCCGCTAGATGACGTTGTCTACATCTGCAGCGAATACCGGGGCACGGCCCATGCGCTCCGCCGCGACCTGTTCCTCAAATTGGGCGGCTATCATGGGTTTCTGTTCCGTCAGGGCGAAGAGGGCGACTACTGCACCCGGCTGCTCAACGCCGGCTACGTCGTACGACTCGGGCGAGCCGAGCCGATCCATCACATGGAATCACCGGTGCGTGATCGGTCGAAGATTATCCACTACGTTGTTCGCAACAACGTGCTGTACGCTTGGTACAATGTGCCCATGCCCTATCTGCCCATTCACCTGCTGGCTACAAGCGTGAATTCGGTACGCGCGGGTCTGCGGCAAGGTTACTGGCGTGCAACGTTCCAGGGCCTCGCCACTGGTTACCTGGACATTCTGCACGAGCGGACCCAACGGGCTCCTATTTCGCCCCAAACCTACCGGCTGCTCCGCCGCCTCAAAACCACCCCTTCGACCAAGCTGGATGATGTCCTGCCGGAGCTTGCACCCATAATACGCGTATAGCGGAATCATCGCCGGCCACGCAGGCCCGACGACACTCGCAGGCCCCCTGTGATTGCCCCGATCGAGTATCCGATGCCGCGTGATGGGGCACTCAGCGGAGCCCTGCAACACGCAACGCCTTCTCTTTTATTCGTCGCCACAGATAGCGCTCGCGGCGAACCACGACCTCTTGGCGAGCCAATCCGTCTATCGCGCCCCCTTGTGCCTCGCCGGCGCGGATTTGCTCGGCCACGAAGGGGAAAAGCTGATAGCGGTCCAAGATGAGCCGCCGAGCCTCAGCGATCGCATCCAGATTCTGTTTCCAGCGATCGCTAGCCACCACTTCTTGTACTTTTTCCACGACATCCGGATCATGCAGATCGATCCGGACCATCGCCTCTTTGGGAAAGTAGGACTCGATGTTCGTGCACCCATAGTATATGGGCATCGTCCAACTCAGCAGAGCGTCGGCGATCTTCTCCGTCCAGTAGTACGGGCCGCTGAAGTTCTCCACCGCAATGGTATAGCAGTGCGACGCCAGTCCGTCCCACTTGTCTTCGATATAACGGATCCCCTTTCCGAAAAGATCGAACTCCACCTTCGCCTTCAGCTGCTCCAGAAACTGCAGTCTGGCCCGATGCCCCCGCAGCAACTTGGCGTTGCTGGTGATCCACGAAAGTCGCCGCGTCTTCTCCGGCACCCCACACTGCTTCAGATACTCGTAATCCTTGTTGATATGCCACGGCAGCGCCGGCTGGCTGTGCAGGTACTGCGTCCCCCGCAACGTTGGATCCTGCGTGAAAATGCGACTGTAAACCCTGGACCCCTGGTGAAACGCCCGGAACCCCTCCGTCGGCGGCTCCTGCAGCAGCAGCCACAGATGATCTTCGGGACAACGGACGACCATCGACTCTTTTGGATACGTCAGTACCACTGCGTAGTCGCACTCGTCGGCCGGTTCGGTCACGAATCGCACCCCTTCCCACACCCCGCTGCAGCGCGGTGTCTGCCGCATCACGTCCGGAAAGGTCCAATTCTTGATCAATCTGACCAACGACATCCTGTCTCTCCAACAACTCGTGGCCCTACCCGCACTCGCTGCAGCGTTGCCTTTTCAATCGGCACGCCGCGAGGCGTAAATCACACCTCGGCGCAGGTATGGCTCCCGCAGCCCCATGATAAAATAACCGTGCGAGTACCCGACATCGTACCCAAACCGCCGCAGCATTTCCGCAAGCTCACTGGCGTCCTCATGCTTGTGATAGCAGCAGATGGACAACCGCATCTTGCGGTTCTGGCGTAACGTATTCTCCGCCCCACACAGCAGATCCCGTTCGCCGCCTTCGACATCCGCCTGAAGATACTGAATCGGCGGCCTATCCCGAAAAAAAGTATCCAACCGCACCATGTTATCCGTATCCGCCGCGCCCAAGAACCGCGGTACGATCTCCACCTTCCCCCGCCACGGCCCGGTCGTTAGCGACAATGGCTCATGCCAACGGGTATCGGGTTCGAACAGATATACTTTGGACAGGCGATCCACAATGCTTAAGCAGAAGATTCCATCCGATGCACCCGCCAACACTGCGGAATCTCCCTCATCGACGCCGAATGTATCGCTGAGATAAACATGTGGCGACCGCCTGTCCTGCTCGGTATATGCCGTCACAACCGCCTTGCGGATCACCTCGGAAGAGTATTCCCGAGGAAAGTAAATGCGGTTTCCCTTACACACAACGTACGAGTATCCGTTACTATCATCAGTCTGGACCTCAACGTCTTCGGCACGGTGTTCCCGTACGTAGTCATACGGCGGCATCGTGTCCAACGGCAGTCGCACTCTCGGGTTGGATTCCAAAAACTGCAGAATCTCCCGTATCTCGGTGCTCTGGTTAGATCGGTAATAGGCCCGGATCAAGCCGCCCAGCCGCTTAGACTGAACCCAGCACATCATGGGCCTGACCGACCTCAGCAGCGGGAGTTTGGTCGCCATGTGGATCAGCGTGGATAAACCCATTGCGATGTCTCCTTGCCAATCTTCACACCCCATTCATGCCCCGAGGTTCTCGGCCCGCCTCTCTTAAAGGGTCGGCGGCTCCGCACAAGCCAACGGCGGCATCTCGACCTCCTGCTGCATAATGCGAGGGGATGCCAGCCCAACCGCAAGGCCAAACAACGCCCAGTTCCAATAGGCGATTGGCGCCTCGGCCGCATGAACGTTCATGATGAAAAAGTGCCCGTACAATAGCGCAATGCCCCCGTACAAAGCAACCACTGCTGCACCACTGACCGTCTGCAGACTGGCAGCCTCCGGCCAGTTCTTGTGTCGAAGCCGAAGTCGAAGCAGTAGCAGGAACACCAAGTAGGCCCCCAGCAGCACAATTCCACCCAACTGCCACACCGTCATGATTTCGCTATCGAGCATCACCATGTACAATCCCTGGCCGAGACTCCCTTCGCCCCCCTCCAGGCCGTAACCCACCCCCACCAGGAACGTCTGTGCGTTTCCGGTCACATTCTCAATTGCCAGAGGCATTGCGGATGTGCGGGCCTTGGCCATCTCCACCGCCCTCGCCGGATCCAGCACAAACTCGAATCGCCGACTCACAAATTTCTGGAAATGGTAGGGCGAAACCGCGCCCCACCCGATGGACACCAGGATTCCAAGCAGAACGATACTGCCCATGCCGCGGAAGAGAGCGCCCACCCGCATCCCCGCCGGCCTGCTCTGCACCGCTACCACATACCCGATGACCAGTGTGAAACATCCGATTACCGCTCCCTGCCGACTGCCCACTGCCAGGATCGACCCCATAATGGTCACCACGATCATCGGGATCACCACCGTGCCAAAACGCCGGTGCGCGAATACCACGGGCGTGATACCGACGATCGCGATTCCCCAGGCGCCTACCGCGCCTCGATATAGCCCCATGAATCCACCCCCATATTCTCCGGTCGCTTTACCGACATTAAGCCCCCGCACAGTGTTCCACAGATCCAGATCCACGCCCAGCCCGTGCTGCGCCAACCCGCAACAGGCCACCAGCCAGAACGCAATGCATTGCACAACCAACATCGAATCGGGTCGCGGCTCCCGTTCAACGTACCTGATAGACTCGCTAAATACGACGAAATAGGCAAACCCCCTAGCAAGATTCATTGCAATGAAGTTGTAGCCGCGGCCTTCCGGAGCAGCCAAGTAGCCCAGCACCGTGCTGGCGACCGGCAGACATACTAGAATTGCAAACCCCAACCCCTCCAGCAGCGTTGCCCGCGATCCCGCTACAGGCCCAGAGAACAGTCGCTTCACTATCAGCATGATCGCAAGCAGATCGGCGGTATAGATGAACCCAGCTGATCCCGGGCTTACTTTGAACACAGGGACTGGAGTCACCAACACCGCCGCAAGCACCGCACTGGCGAGCGAGAGCTTCAGGACGGCAACCCCAATGAAGATCGACAACGCACAGATACCCGACTGCAACAGGAGGGTCTTGGTCCAGATATCCATTACATCTCCGAAACCGCGGAAGCCGACGAGATTCTGGCGTCTGCAAGGGACTCACAGCCCCTTGCCCATCCCCCAACCGCGTACTGCAGGACAAGGCAAGGTATCGCCATCTTCGGGCAACCGACGCACGCTTAGGATAAGCCCCAGCACAGCCCATTTCAACGTGCCTGTTTCGTCACTCCCGCTTGCCGTGCGACACCTCCTACTGAGGTTGTCCAAGCCCTGTAAGGAAGCTCTTAGTCACCACCCACCAGGGTTCCTGCTCATTCCAAGCCTGTGCAACGCCGTATGATTTCGGGGAGAAACTCACGCCACCCCAGATCACCACGCCATCGGCCATCTTATATACCGTCTCCAACTGCACCTGCCAGAACTCGGCGCTGACCCGCTGATCGATCAGTTCCGTGCTGTTGTGGAAATCCATCCAGATGAACGGGATTACGGGCTTGCCATAGCGCTGGGCCTCTTCAAGATTGCCCTTGGCGTAGCGCACCCAGTCCACCGAGTTGTCATAGAACGCGAACAGCGACGGAACAATGTAATCCACCTTATCCATCAGAGGCTTGAGGAAATCGTTGGCCGCTTGCCACTTTCGGTAGAGCGACTCGTATAGCGGCAAGTGCAGGCGGTACCACCGATCGTCCGAGTTTTCAACCGCTGCCCAGTATTGCACCGGGGTCCAGTAGTCGCGCAAGGGCCCGAAGCCATAGATCCCGAGTTTCACGTCCGACCGCTCGTCACGTACCCAATCGATGATCTGCCCCAACTTCTGCATCGTGGCTTGC